>JAHJRE010000008.1 GCA_018831055.1 Bacteroidota bacterium | reverse complement strand
CAGTCTCCCAGTCCCCCAGTCCCCCAGCCCCCAGTCCCCCAACTTACTTTACGAATATTTCTGCCAATCCTTCCGGTATCCTCGTCACTTTCTGCCTCTGGTAATCATAAGCCAGGATTTTCGTGGAGCCTTTCAGGACTTCCTTACCATCGCTTTCCCTGGTGAAAGAATAATTTACTACGAAAGCCGCGGTGGAAACATCAGAAACAGAAACGCTGGCTAACAGAATATCATGGAGGAATATTTCTTTCAGAAAATATACATGGGCTTCCGTCATGATGATCCCGGTACCGTTACCGATATCCTTTTCTGTGCAAGCGATTTCATTCAGGAAGCGTATCCTTGCATCGTGAAAAAGAAGCAGGGCCTTATCGTTGCCCATATGTCCGCCGTAATTGATATCGCCTACACGGATCTCGAATTTTGTAAAGTTTTTGCGTTCAATCATTGTAGAATAGCTTTTTCCAAAAGTAGTGACTTTACAATTTTTATCAAAAAATTAGTACTTAAAGCAGGATATAATCTATCTTTATAAGTTCAATCCATTATTAACTTATCGTTATGAAATCATTGAAGTTTATCGTTTTGATTGCATTGTCAATAGCCCTGTCAATGCCTTCCTGTAAGAAAAAAGACGAGGATAAAGATGACACTCCCGTTCTGAAGCTGTTTGGCTGGGCGGTCGGTGGTATTTCCAATTCCTACGGACTTGTTATGAAGACAAGTGATGGAGGTAATAACTGGTTCAGGCAGGGTGATTCTATCCAGTTACCCGCGAGCGGATATTCCGATGTCTGTATTTTGGATACCAATAATGTGATCATTGCAGGTGACTCCATTCCAGGAATAGCCGGATACAATGTTTATCGCAGTGTTGACGGCGGGACCACCTGGAACAGGAGCGGAGCGGGTTTGCCAAATGTTAATTACGGTGGGATCTTTGCCTGGGATTATAACAATATCTGGATAGTCGGGGATCACGGGACTGTTTACTTCTCCGGTGATGGTGGTTTTTCCTGGACACGGAAAGCAGTTCCGGCCGAATATAATCAGGATATTTTCCTGCGGGTTACTGCCGCTTCTCCCACAGATATCTGGGTGGTGGGCGATCAGCATCCGGCCGACTCCTTCCCGATTATGCTCCATAGCACTGATAAAGGGGAAAACTGGGAAAGACTGAACCCTATTAAAGATTTGAACATGGTTCAGGCAAAACAAGGTCATTTCCTGTCGATTAAAATTAAAAACAATGTCATATGCGCCCTGGGTGGTTCCGGAAAGTTCATCATACGCTCCACCGATGGTGGCGCAACATGGCAGGATATTACCGTTAATGCCAGCCTCGGGGATGCTAATGATGTTTATCCCACCTCGGGTGAAAAGGCTTATGTTGTGGAAGATTACGGAGAATTCTACTATACAATGGATGGAGGACAAAACTACACACAGTATAATACAGGTACTAACGACTGGCTCACCGGTATCGCGGTTTTGTTTGATTATAAAGTTTGGATCTGTGGAAATCCGGGCGGTTCTTTTGAAAACTCGATCATCAAGTATTCGCCCGATGGAGGTAAAACATGGCTTGATCAGACTCCTCAGTTCATGAAGGATGATATGGCCATCAGCGCCTATAAGATCAGAATGATAGCGGTTTACAATTAGGCTTGTTAAATAATAGTAAATGAATACTTTATCCCAGGGATCTATGATTTACCCTAAGCTTCTTTTCAGGATAATGATTCTTAGCATTATTATTAATGCAGAAATTGGTTATACTCAGATCAATAATGACCATGAAATCATTGCAACTCTTAAAAAAGACATAAGCTTCCTTGCGTCTGATTCACTTATGGGCAGGGAATCAGGAACGATATACGAAAGGATGGCTGCGGATTATATCATTCAAAGATTTCAGGAGTGCGGATTAAACCCTTTGCCCGGCATGGATTCCTGGGAGCATGTTTTCATTTACTATAACGATTTCGAAGTAAAAAAGACAGACATGCAACCGGATACCTTTGTGAACTCGGCGGGATACCTTTACCCTATACGTTATTCTGCATCCGGCAAGGCATCCGGAAGGTTTCAAGCCATCAACCCTTATGATTCCATGCCTTCAGACCTCAGTGGTAAGATCGCTGCTTTCCGTCCATGGCATCAGAACGATTCTGCAAGGCTTGACCGCGGCCTGGTGCCGGATCTGTACTTGACCCTCCGGGAAGTGGAAAGCAGGGGGGCGGAAGCTGTGGTACTGTACAGCTATCCCGGTGAACCTATTGATTACAATCATTGGATGTGCCCGGGAAATGATACGCTTTCCATCCCCGTATTTTTTCTGAATTACGCCACGTATCCGGGTTTCTTCAATTCCTGGAAACAAGAATTCGATTTTTCGGTTTGGGTTTCCAGGATGAGACCCGATACAGCCATGAACATTGTGGGGTACCTCAACCGCAATGCTGAAAAAACTGTAGTGATCGGAGCTCATTACGATCATATTGGAATGGGATATTTTGGCTCACGCTCCGAGTTCCTTCCCGACATCCATAACGGCGCCGACGATAATGCCAGCGGTGTGGCAACCATCATTGAGCTGGCCAGATTCCTTTCATCCTGCGACAGTCTTAGGCATAATTACCTTTTTGTTGCATTCGGGGCGGAGGAAAAAGGTTTGATAGGATCGCGCTTCTTCAGCGGAAGCCAGGCTTTTAATGATTTGGATATTCATTATATGATAAACTTTGATATGGTCGGCAGGATGAAGAAGCTTCGCGATAAAACCATCGTGATGGGTACAGGGACCTCAAAGCTTTTCGAACCGATGCTTCTGGATTATCCTTACAAGGGAAGATTATGCCTGTTCAGCAGTGCCTGGGAGGGGTCCGATCATGTTTGGTTTGAACAAAGGAAAATCCC
This sequence comes from Bacteroidota bacterium, assembly GCA_018831055.1. NCBI lineage: Bacteria > Pseudomonadati > Bacteroidota > Bacteroidota bacterium. The sequence goes on along the minus strand of JAHJRE010000008.1, from coordinate 13,370 downwards.
TTTCCTGTATTTTACTACCGGGCTGCATAGCGATTATCATAAGTTCAGCGATGATACCCGTAAGATCAATTTCAAGGGGATGGTCAGGGTCCTGGAGTTATCGGAGTATATGATTTTGAGACTTGATAAGATAGCTGATATAAATTATGATGTTCCGGAGAAAGTGAATATGATCCGTTATCTTAGTGTGTTTTTACCTTGATTTATCGGGTGATATACTAAAAATGAAAACCTAAAATGATCTGTCCGATGTTTCCTAGTCCGAAAGTATAGTATTCTTCAATGTTGTATTCGGAAAAGGAGTCCCTGTCTTTATAATGATTGAATATTCCATATATGCCTGGTTCGGTAGAAAGTGAAAAATGATCTCCGATTTTGAAGGTTACTCCGAGGAACCCTAAGATGCCTACCTGATAGTTCTCTCTTTGGCTGCTTCTGTAACTTATGTAATTACCCAATACATCCAGACCGAAATAGAATTTCCAGTTTTTAAAATCCCTGAATGTGTAATCTGAACCCAGTCGCAGCCCTCCTTCAAAATACCCGTCGTCGGTTGTTTGATTATAATAACTGAATGCTGTTCTTAAACAGAATTTCTGATTCAAAACCCGGCGATAACCTATTTCATATTCATATTCCTGTCCGGGGAAAATCCCTTTGATAAATTTTGATGCGTTAATGGTTATCTGGTTGTTAAACCGGGGCTGCTGTTCCTGTGCAAATCCTCCTGGAATGAGCAAGATGAACATTATTCCGGTAAGAAACAGATATTTTGTTCTACTTATCCCATTCGCCACTGAAATCATATACAATGAGCTCCAGACGATCGAGGAAATCTTCATAATACCTTGATGTGTTTTCTGAACTTCCATCTTTGTAAACAATAAATATTTCTTCCTCATCATCAAATTCCCTGTATTCCAGGTCTCCTATTTTAATTCCCAAATAATATACATCAACATTTACCAACTGATTAACCTGTGAAGGCGTCGGGTCATCCAGATCTATGAGCGTGCCGATATCAGCGCTTCCGCTGAATTTCAGGTTGCCATGCTGTACAGTGGCTTCCAGAAAACTCATATCTTCTTCAATATCGAAATTCTCATAATCCGAATGAGAAATCTGGCATTTTGCATTAACATTAAAAATACAACCGGAATTGTTCGTATAATCAACCAGGAAATTAAATCGTGTTGGCGTTTCTCTTGTATAATTTATATGATAAGAAAACGGTTTTGCGTATATTTCAATATAGGCTGAAACAGGTATCTGGAATGATCCTCCGGCAAATTCCACGTTACTTAGTTTTACATTAGCTATTTCCTCCTGGTCAATTTTAAGATCAGCATACAAGGTTTTGGGTAACCAATAAGAATCGCTGCTAAAATTCAGGAATTCATCGGTATAATAGTGTAATGTCAAATCAACATTATTGGATGTTTCATTTTCATGCGATGGAAATTCCAAAATTATTTTATCGTTCGGATATTGATTGTAATTCCATACTTCTGTGATCCTATCCCAGGAATATGTCCCTGTATGAGCATTAAAATCAAAGCGGCCGTTTTCTTCAATCATGTCCCAGTTAAAGTGAATGTCCAGTTTGTCAAGGAGCATTTGCACCCAATCCTCGCTTAATGCTTCGCCACCCGACATTTTCAGGAAGAGCTTTACCGAATATGCCGCATCTCCGTTTTTTAAAAATGTAGCACAATCCAGGATCCCGTCAAGTGAGTTATCAATGTTTGCCTTATCCTGTTCAACCGTAGTCGTTTGGGTTTCAGGAGTACTATCGCTTTTTTTATCGCACTTGATAATCAGAAAAGCAGATAATGCCACCAGGGTAATAATTGCAATCCTTACCTTTTTCATGGGTTTTAAATTGGGTTAATAATATCAGGCAAGGTATGAAATCTTTTGCAGATAAAGTGATTTCTATTTTATGAGTTTCGGGAAACATTAACACAAAGTTACAGGTTGCAGGGTGCAAGCTACAAGTAACCTGCTACCTGCAGCCTGTATACATAGAACAAGTAACTTGATATTAATCATTCCCGATACTCATTTAATATAAACCACAATAGACACAATAGGGCACATTAGAAAGCTAAAAATTCATAAATCTATTGTGATCTACTGTGCCTATTGTGGTTCAAATTAATTTATTCTTAAAAAGTTTAATATGAGTTTCGGGATACATTAACACAAAGTTACAGGTTGCAGGGTACAAGTTACAAGTAACCTGCTAACTGCAGCCTGTAACCATAGAACAAGTAACTTGATATTAATCATTCCCGATACTCATATTATTTTTTATTCCTGGAAAACATCTCTGAAACAATGAATTTTCCGGTGCGCATTTCCACGAAATAAAATCCATTGGAGACAGGATTCCCTTCGTCGTCTTTACCATCCCAGGTAATCCTGAACTCACCGGTTTCTTTGGATCCTTTCATAAGCCTTTTGATCGGATCACCCATTTTGTTGCGGATCAAAGCCGACATTTCAACGGGATAATTTACTGTATAGGTAATCTCCGTTGACTCAACAAAGGGGTCAGGACTTACATTTTTGATCGCGAGGGCGCCGTATCCGGTATCCATCAGATCCACCTGATCATTGAGGAAACTGTTGAGATCCATCGCATAAAGGTATCCGTCGTTACTGGCTAAATAGATCTTTCCTTCTTTCAGGATGGGGTTGCTGAACAGGTTACCTCCCAAAAGGTCATAATTGACTATGGTTCCATCTTTCTTGTTCAGTGCATAGACATAACCGTATCCTGCATTTTTACCATTGTTGGCATAAGCATTGCCGGTGGTGAAGATCAGGTAGTTGCCATGAATATTTGGGCTTGAAAAGTTATTAAACGGGAAATCGAAGGACCAAAGGAGTTTGCCCGTCTTTAAATGGAAGGCAAATAACTTATGGCAGTCGGAACCACCGATATACAAGTTGTTTCCTTCGATTAGCGGGGAGCCGCTTATCCATCCTCCGTCATCGGCTGTGTAGCTCCATTCGAGCTTACCGCTATGCACGTTTAATACCTGTAATTCAGGATTCCTGGAACCAAAAATGAGATATGGGTCTGAAATAACCAGGGGGGTTATGATATTCCCGAAGGTTGGGTAAGGCTGTTTGTCATAAGTTTGATAAGTCCAGAGCGTATCCTTTTTCACTGCATCCCAGGCATAGATCTTTCCTGCAGCATCCCCGAAAAAAACCACTCCATTGAATACCACGGGTACGGATCGTATAGGTGATGATTTCACTGTGCTGTATTCAGAGAGTTTTCGCCCGTTACGTGCATTGAAACCATAGAGTTTCCCGTCGCCGCATCCGAAATAAACAACGGAATCATCAACAACAGGGCTGCCGAAATGATAATCCCACTCATCCATTTTCTGGGCTCCGCGGGTTTCCTTGTTCCTGAAAACCCATTTTACTTCTCCTGATTTCTTTTGAAGTGCATAGAGATTATTCCCGCTGCTGAAATATATCAGATTGCCTTTCATGGCCGGAGTTGAACGGATGGGATCTTTTGCCTCGAAACTCCACTTTATAAGACCGTTTTCCAGATTAACGGCATAAAACACCATGTTATCACCTCCGAAATAGATTGTCGTACTGTCGGCCACCGGATTGGAATAGATTCGATCGGGTGTGGCAAAGGCCCAGGAAACATATTCCTTCTGGGCATATGAGCTGATTGCAGCAAATAAAATGAATCCTGATAAGATTAAATGACGCATAGAACTGATTTTAAACATTAATAACTGCTGTTTCTTCCTGGAACCTGGATACCCAACGTAAACCGGGCGAAAATAGCCTGGTTATCAAGGAAACCTTGCAAAAGTAGGATTTTATCGTATTATTTCAGAAACCTTCTGATCTTTTCCATCAACACACCCGGGGCAATAGGTTTTGTGATCACGTCGTCGCATTTTGTAGCATGTATCTTTTCCATGTCGCTTTCCAGAGCATAAGCGGTTTGAATGACGACCGGGATTTTATCGTTCATTTTTTTTATGAGTTCTGTTGCTTCATATCCGTTCATATTCGGCATCCGCAGATCCATAAGTATCAAATCGGGTTTCTTTCCCGAACGGAGCTGATTTACGGCATCCTCACCATCTACCGCACGAATGATCTTTGCCTTTGTTTGTTGAAGTATCGTTTCAAGAAACTCAAAATTGGAATCTACATCCTCTGCAATCAGGATTGTGTATTTCGCCCAGTCGGCCGCAGTGGGTTCCTGTTTGTCAGACCTTTCAGAAGTAGCAGTTACAATATCATAGGGGATGGTAAATCTGAATTCCGAACCCTTACCGGGCTTTGAATTCAGCCAGAGTTTTCCACCCATTTTATCAACGAGGTTTTTTGCTATGGTCAGTCCCAGCCCTGTGCCGCCAAATTCCCTGGTATGGCTTTCATCAACCTGGCGGAACATTTCAAAGATCACTTTTTGCTTATCCTCAGGAATGCCAATGCCCGTATCGATCACGAAAAACTCAATATTACCATTGTTCATCTCATATCCGAAATCTACCTTGCCTTTTTGAGTGAATTTGAAAGCATTGACGAGCAGATTGTTCAGGATCTGGCGTATTCGGGTCTCATCGTTGTTAATGAAAACATCGGATGAGGGATGTCCAAGTAATAAGCGGAATGTAAGGGATTTTGACTTCTGACTATTTCTGAATGACTGATAGATATCATCCAGCATGGCATTCAGTAGGAAGGGTTTTTTGGAGATGGTCAAAACACCCGATTCTATCTTAGCTACATCAAGAATATCGTTTATTATTCGAAGGAGGGTATTGCTACTTGATTGTATCGTTTTTACAAATTCCTCCCTTTGTCCCATGGAATAAGATTGATCCATGAGGAGATCGCTAAATCCCACAATTGCATTCATGGGGGTACGGATCTCATGCGACATATTTGCCAGGAAGGCCGTTTTCAGACGGTCGGATTCCTCGGCTTTTTCTTTTGCTGCAATTAATTCTTCCCTGGTTTTTTTAAATTCTGTGATATCGGCAATTATCCCATCCTGATAAACATGGTTTCCATCAGGATCAAAAATGGCTTTTATATTGAATGATCCCCAAAACAGGGATCCATCCTGCCTTTTCATTTCTATATCGAAATTTCTTACCACCCCTTCCTGCATGAGCTTGTTCATAAGCCCTTCCCGTTCCTCTGGCCTTACATAATATTCAGGGATCTTTATCAACAGTGCGTCTTTCAGGTTTTCAAACCCGAACATATCCACAAAAGCAGGATTTGCATAAACCAGTTCTCCTTCAACGGTAGAACGGTATAATGCCAGAGGTACGTTGTTCCGAAGCGATTCATATTCTCCTTCGGTAGCCAGAAGTGCCTCTTCAATCTCTCTTTTTTTTACTATCTCTTCACGCAATGCCAGTGCATTGTTAACCGCAGAAGGAAGTCTGTGCAACCTTTCTTTGACAACATAGTCCCAGGCACCTTTTTTAATGGTCTCGGCTGCCGTTTCTTCATCCAGCGTTCCTGTAACAATGATCAGCGGAATATCGGGATTGATGCTTTTCATGTCGCGGATCGCCGTCAATCCATCGTATTGAGGCAGGCTGTAATCGGAAATAACAATATGTGGCCTGAATGAGATCAGCGTGCTAATGAAATCCTTCTGGTTGTCAATACTCTTATGATCAAATTTTAAACCGGCTTTTTTCAGAATATTCACATTTAACTCATAGTCGGTCGGAAGGTCTTCCAGGAAAAGTATTCTCAGATTGTGCATATGGTCACTGTTAATTGGGTATTTCGTTCAACAAAAGCCAGTATAATCCTATTTCAGCTACAGAATCGATAAATTTCTGAAAGTTTACCGGTTTTACAATATAGCTGTTCACCCCCAAACGGTAACTGTCTACCATGTCCTGTTCGGCACGGGAAGTGGTAAGTACTACCACAGGAACATGCCTGGTTTTATCGTTTCCTTTTAATTCTTCCAATACTTCCAACCCGCTTACTTTAGGCAGCTTGAGATCAAGCAGGATTACCCTGGGCTGGCGTTTCTCATCACGATTTGAATATTTACCCCGGCAGAACATAAAATCAAGGGCCTCTTCTCCATCCTGGACAACATGGACCTTATTTACCAGTTTGTGCTTATTTAACGCTCTGATCGTAAGTTCAACATCATTGGGATTGTCTTCAACCAGGAGGATTTCAATAACATGTTGCTCGTTCATGACAGAAGTATTAATAACAAATATGCAAGATACAAAATATTTAAGACTTTTTGAGTGTAAAGTAAAAATCAGCTCCATCGTCCTTTATGGAATTCACCGAAACCTCACCCCCATGTCTTTGCACTATCCTTTTCACAATGGCCAGTCCTACCCCGGTCCCTTCAAATTCCCCGATGTTATGCAGCCGTTGAAAAACCTGAAAAAGCTTTCCTGAATACTTCATGTCGAATCCAACTCCATTATCTGAAACAAAAAAGCGCAGGGTATTGTTTTCTTCCATATATCCGATATGGATTGCAGGCTTAGGCTTCACGGAAGAAAACTTAAATGCATTGGACATCAAATTTTGCCATACCTGTCTAATCAGGGTTTTATCCGCAATAATTACCGGCAGATCATCAATCTTCACTGAAGTTTCTGAATAGGATGGGATAGCCTGGAATTCTTTGCAGATTGCATTCACCAGAATATTGAAATCAACCGGTTCCAATTCCAGCTTTGTTCTCCCTACTCTGCTGTAGTCAAGCAAATCCTGGATCAACGTCCCCATGCGCTGAGTGTTTTCCCTGACGATATTCAGGTATCGCATCCCTTCTGAGGATATCACATTCCGGTAATCTTCCAGCAGGATTTGGGAAAACCCGTCAATGGCCCTGAGGGGTGCTTTCAGGTCGTGTGAAACGGAATAGGAAAAAGCCTCCAGTTCCAGGTTGGATGCTTCCAGCTTCTTATTTACTTCAAATAATTCGCGCCTGGCCTCATTTACATCCTCCAACAAGTAAGTAAGTGCAGTTTGTGATTCCTGCAGCTTTTTGTTCCTTTCTTCCAATTCTTTGGTTCTTGCTTTCACAAGATCTTTCAACTTTTCGGAGTATTCCTTAAGCTTTTGACCGGCCTCTTTCTCCTGTGAAATATCTTGCCCTGAACTTAACGTTCCTGTAATTTCTCCGGCAGCATTTTTCAGGATGGTATTTTGCCATGCGATAATACGTATAGATCCGTTTTTTGTTAATACTTTGTTTTCGTGGTATTTAACAGGTCCAATGTTGCCATTGATGATCTTTCCGAATACCTCTTTTACTTCTTTCCTTTCATCCTTAGGTATACATTTTTCAAACCAGCTTTTTCCGATCAATTCCCGTTCTTCATATCCCAGGATTTCCAGTCCTTTCTTATTCATAAGTGTTATCCGGCCCTTTTCGTCAAGGGTAACAAGTATTACTCCGGCAACATCCAGCAGCATCTGTACATATTCTTTTTCTTTCTGAAGCAGTATTCCGGATTCAATATATGCAGATACATCCTGGACCAATCCTACAACAAGCTTCTCTCCAGGTGTAAACCCGGGAATAAACTTTCCCGATGCCTTCATCCAATTGATCTGGCCATTGGATTGCCTTATCCTGTAAAGAGGGAAATCAAAAGAGGATGGCTTCTCATTTATAATTACTGAGAGTGAATCGGTGATGATCTTTTGGTCTTCCTCAATAACACGTTCCATCCAAAGCCTGGGATTACTTTTTAATTGTTCGGATGGGATTCCCCAGATATCCTCAAAGGATTTGCTGACAAAATAGACCTCGTTCCAATCGGATGAGCCTATCCAGATAACATCCTTTATGTTGTTGGATATGATTTCCAGAACACCCCGGTTTTCTTCGAGCGACTTCATTTGAGTTTTCAGTCTCAAAAGGTTTTTCTGCAAAATAATTCCGAAGGCAATGAAAATCAACAGAATAACTGATCTTATATATATCTCGTGAGAAGGAGGATCCAGTATCAGTAATGACCAAAATCCCTGATCGGGGTAAAACAGGAAATAGTCCATCAGTGCATCAATAATCCCGGCAAATAATCCGAGAAGAATACTGATGATCAACACTGAATATTTTATGAATAATTTCATTAAGTTCTCTAAGCGTTTGTTCCTATTGATTATTTTTCTCCAGCCTTTCATTCAGTTCCCTGATTTTTTCTCTGAGCTCTTTAATCCTGAATTCCCTTCCTACAAATAAATTATTCATTCGTTCCAGTTCCTTGTTTTTTTCTTCTATCTCCAGGGTTCGTTCTTTTACTAGTTCTTCCAGATGATTTTTATACTTCAGTAATTCCGATTCCGTTGTTTTTCTTTTGGTTATATTCTGGTGCATCCCAACCACCAAAATAGGTTTTTGATTTTCATCCCTTCTGATAATCCTTCCATTCGATAATACCCATATGTACTGCCCGTCCTTTCTTTTTATCCGGAATTCAACCTGGTATTGAGGTATTTTGTTTTCAATGTAGTCATTAAATGTGTCCATCACTGTGTTATACGATTCCGGATGTATCCAGCTGAGTGCTTCCTCTCCATTGGTTGTTAATGGTTGGTTTTCATAACCCAGCATCATTGCTGCAATTTTATCAAAGGTTACCTTGTTGCTTTGCAGATTCCATTCCCATATTCCCTGGTTGGCACTTTCCATTGCCAGGTCGAGCCTGTCCCGGTAAGCCTGCATATCGATCATTGCCTGCTTTTCTTTACTGGTGTCATTGTATATGCAAACCAGGTTCCCGCTTGGTAATTTGAAGATGTAATTTTCAACCCACTGTGCGATCCTTAAATCCTTGTATTCTTTGATTGGAATAAACTCAGGTTTTCCGGTTTTGTATACTTCTCTCATAGCATCCACAAGACCGTAGTCATTGGCTCCCGGAAAAACATCATGCAACAGTTTTCCTATAATTTCTTGCTTCTTAACGGAACTTAGCTCCTCTCCTGCACGGTTTATATCAACGAAGTAGAAGTGCATGCCATTTTCATCGGGTTGATAAATGGCAACACCATCAGCCATATGGTTGAAAAGCTGTTTGAAACGGTCTTCACTTTCAATCAATGCCTTTTCAGCTAATTTCTTCTCTGTTATGTTCCTCCAGATGGTAAACAGCTTATCTTCACCCTGATCGGAAATATCAGTCAACGATACATCAATCCATAATGAATGACCTTCTCTGTCGGTATGCATCCATTCAAACCGGGCATAAAGCTTTTCCCTGGCTTGCTGAATATATTGCTGCGCCTTTTTCAGGGATGATGTTCCGTCAGGTTGGTATTCCGGTGATAGCTCATGTGGTCTTTTACCGGTTATATCCTTCTTGGACTTATATCCAAGCAACTTTAAAGTTGCATTATTGCAATCGGTGAAAACACCATTTTCAAGGGTCAGCATGGGGTCGGAGGACTTTTCGAAGAGTGTCCGGAATTTTCGCTCGCTATTGGCCAGGTCGATTTCAATTTGTTTTTTTTCTGTGACATCACTAGCTATGGCATATGTAATTCCTTTACTTACATCCGGATGCGACACCCAGTCGAACCATACATAGGTGCCGTTTTTACGTTTGTAACGATTTTCAAAATGGATAACTTTTTTCCCCTTTTTCAGAGCCTTTTCCACGATATCAATGGTAGATTGCACATCATCAGGGTGTATAAAATCGAGAAAAGATCTGTTGATAAGTTCTTTTGGTTTGTATCCAAGGATGGTCTCGAACGCAGGGTTTACCTGCAGGAAATTGGTTGTATTAATATCAGCAATACATATACAGTGTATCGACATCCTGAAGATCTGTTCCAGCTCTTCTTCAGGAAGAATGGGTAATGATTTCAGGATATCATCCGTCATAATTAAATCCTTTTTGGTTTATAACAGGAAAACCTTGCTTTTTTGCTTTTGAGATCAATAGATTCCCAAATATACTGAATGATATGATAAATATCAATCATACAGACGTAAAAATTCATGCGTATTTCCTGTCCAATCCAGGAAACGGATCATATCTGCCCGTGTAATTACCAGGCTTGCTGTATTTATATTTGGATGAAAACTGAGCTTTTCGGCTTTTAAAAGATTCTCATCTAAAAATATATGTACGTGTTTTTCGAGATCATTGATCAAACCAAAGAGACTAACCGATCCTGGTTCCACTCCCAGGTATTTTTGTAATCTTTTCGGTGATCCAAATGTCAACTTGCCCTGCTTCAAACGCTTTTCGAGGTCGTGAATGTTAACCGGATAACGGTAGTCGCTGATAACTAAGTAATGCTGGTTCCCCTTATGATTCCTGAAAAACAGGTTTCTGCAATGACCCGAATCTATGTCTTTCCAGTATTGTAATGCTGCTTCGATGGTCGGACCCGGTGGATGCTCATAATACCCGAAATGAATGTCAAGCTCTTTCAAAATCTCATATAAACGGGGGTCACCATTCATAGAACTTTTGGTTTTATAAGGTTAAATGTAAGGAAGTTTTAATTAATCCATATTCAAAACCAAGTTCTTATATATATTTTTTCTTAATAACATTGTATTAATCAGTGACAAAGATTAATTTTGTATAGTAATTGTTTTATTACTCTTATCATTAATATCTGCCTTGAGGGGATTCCTCCATGCAGGCAGTTTTAAATCTTGGAAAACATGAAGAAATTTTACATTACTATTGTTGCAATAATGCTTTGTCCGCTGATTTTCGGACAGACGTTCATTTTTGAGGATTTCAGTAGCGGAACCATGCCACCTCCGGGCTGGACATCCCTTCCTATTGGATCTCAATGGTCGAGCAGCAACACGGATCATGCCGGTGGTGTAGCTCCCGAAGCCAAGTATTCCAATGGTTCCGGAACGGGTACTGCCAGGTTGATGAGCCCGGTAGTGGATCTTACAGGCATAGATACTGTTATTCTGGTTTTCAAACATTATCATCAGGGTATGGTTGGTGGTCCGAAAATCGGTGTTGCCACACGAGGCGGCAGCCAATGGTTGAATGTTTGGGAGGTAACGCCTAATGGCAATCTCGGTCCGGAAGAAAAGCAATTAGTACTGACCGGAGGTGATGTCGGGAAACCCAATTTCCAGTTAAGCTTTTATGTGACCGGTAATCTTGCCAATATCACTGCCTGGTACATCGATGATGTAATCATGAAAAGCCCTTCAGGATTGGATTGCAAGATGACATCCATCCTGGTACCCTCGACCATTACAGGGCCTGTGCCGGTTTCAGGGGTTATAACTAACCTGGGAAATACCGTTATCAATGAGGTTAATATTTCCTGGCAATCCTATACCGGAAGTATCTTCGATTCCACTTTCAGCGGACTGGCTGTCAATTTGCTGGAAAGCTACCAGTTTGATTTTGACGGTATGTGGATCTCCGCTTTTGGTTATCATCCACTCAAAGTGTGGATCAACACGGTGAATGGAATTCAGGACCAGGATCCGGCCAATGATACGCTTACTAAAACCGTCGCATATTACGCCAATATACTTCCCAGGATACCAACCCTGGAGGAGTTTACCAGTTCCACCTGCGGCCCTTGTGCCACCTTTAATACTTCTTTCGTACCCTGGTGCCAGCAGCATGAGGATGAAATTGTGCTGGTAAAATACCAGATGAACTGGCCGGGCTCCGGTGATCCTTATTTTACTGCTGAAGGCGGTACTCGCAGGAACTATTATGGCGTCACGTATGTTCCCGACCTCTTTGGGAACGGATCCCGCGTATCTACCAATGTCAGCTCGGTGCAGACGTTTTTTAATAATGCTTCCCCGCTTACATCATACCTGGATATTGCTTCTTCCTTTACAATTACGGGAACTATCATTAACGTTACAACCAATATCCTTCCCTGGGCCGATTATGGAACGAAAAGGGTTCATAATGTGGTTTTTGAGAAAAAGACAACAGGAAATGTCGGTTCAAACGGAGAAACCGAGTTCCACCATGTTATGATGAAAATGCTTCCCGATGCCAATGGAGCCAATGTTACCCTTAATGAAGGGGAAGCTGTCAGCCTTACCTATACCTATGATATGGCTCAGACCCATGTTGAACAGATGGGAGATCTTATGATAGCCGTTATCATTCAGGACCAGTCATCCCGTGAAATATTGCAGGCCGAATACGGGTTAATGGATGCCAACTATTCCGATGAAGCCAGATTGGATGCTATCTTCCTGGATGGCGAACCCCTGGAAGGCTTCGACCCCGATGTCTTCGAATATAATGTTGCATTGCCCGAAGGCACCGTGGAAGAGCCTATGGTTACTGTCGAGACCATGAACGATGGCGCTCTCCCGGTGATAAACCGCGCTTTTATTGTCCCCGGTACTTCAACCATAGAGGTCTATGCCGAAAACAGACTGAATACGGAATTATATACCATTAATTACACCATTGCTACAAGCATAGGGGAAACACCCAGACCTTTTGTGCATATCTACCCGAACCCGGTCAGGGATATTGTTCATATAAGCGGTATCAGTAATGCCCAGGTTAATGTCTTTTCAACCGACGGCAAACTTATGATCAGTAAAGAGAATTTTAATGATAATATTCTCGACCTCTCCGGGCTGCCTAAAGGAATCTACATCCTGAATGTAGTCACAAACGATAATTACGTGATCCGGAAAAAGGTAGTGGTTTTATAACGTATAGTAAATTTTATAGAAAAATGCCTCAGTGGTTCAGCTACCATTGAGGCATTTTCATGTCCGGGAGGTTTGTTTAATTTCCTCGTAGCGGAAACATCCCAGCAAATGATCATTTACCATTCCTGTTGCCTGCATATGTGCATGCAAAGTCAGCCAGCTTAATCCAGCCTGGAATGTTTCCAGAATCAGGAATTCAAATAGTTTGGGATCATCATATACAGGTACTCCCCATTCGGTATCGTGGTAATGAATGTACAATGGATCGTTTCCCGGCCAGGTACAGCGTATGTTTTCCTGCATGCTATGAAAGTATTAAAAGCAAATATAAATTTTTGATATCAATTCTATTGGTTGCAGTCAAAGAATTTCAGTAATATAGTAAAGAAATAATTTCAATATTTGCATTCTCTAAGGATCACGATAATAATTGAAACCTCAATTCAATATCAACAAGGAGGCAGGTGGAATAATCCGACGGTTTTTCCAAAAAGTCATTGATATCCGCATGGGCATGGCAGGAGCTGTGGTGATGGGGTTAATTGTGTTCTTTGTCAACTATTATAAAACTGGCTGGGTTTGGGGATCTTCCACTGCGGCGATGAAACAGGCTGCTTTCACTTTCATCTTCGGCGGCATTTTCATGAAGGGTTGCGAAAACCTT
>JAHJRE010000007.1 GCA_018831055.1 Bacteroidota bacterium | reverse complement strand
ATCCTGTGACAAAGACGATGATAACGATGTGCAACCGGCTCCGGTGCCTCAGGAAAAAACTGTGGTTGATGTTGCTGTAAACGATAACAACTTCAGCATCCTGGTGGAAGCTTTGCAAAAGGCTAATCTTGTTCAGGCACTTGAAGGTGCAGGTCCTTTTACCGTATTTGCTCCGACAAATGATGCTTTCAATCAGCTCTTCAATGCTCTGGGTGTATCCGGAATCAACGACCTTACTGCTGAAACCCTGACACCGATCCTTCTCTATCATGTTCTTGGTGTTAAAGCTGAATCGGGAAGCCTTAATTCGGGATACTTTGAAACATTGAACACCTTCGGGCCTGATGGGAACAGTGTCCAATTGTATGTAAATGTTTCCAAAGGGGTTGTCCTGAATGGGAATACCAATGTAACTGCTGCCGACGTAATGGCATCGAATGGCGTTATTCATGTGATCGACAGGGTATTGTTACCTCCTACAGTGGTTGATCTGGCCATCAGCAATACAACCTTCAGCATTCTTGTTGAAGCAGTTGTAAAAGCAGGATTGGTGGATGCTCTGAATGCACCGGGTCCGTTCACGGTCTTTGCACCGACAAACGATGCTTTCCAGGCTTTATTCTCAGTATTGGGCGTGTCGGGAATAGCCGACTTAACGGCCGAACAATTAACACCAATACTCCTGTATCACGTGGCCAACGGAAATGTTCGTTCGGATATGGTGTCGACAGGAGTTATTCCTTCTCTGAACGGGGCAAATATCAATGTAGAAGTTGGTTCCATGGGTGTTGTTCTAAACGGTAGTGCCAAAGTTATTGCAGTGGATGTACAGGGAGCCAATGGCGTCATTCACGTGATCGACCAGGTTATCCTGCCACCAACCAAATAAATTTAGCTTTTTCATAATTCCCAGCCGGTCCTGATTCAGGGCCGGTTTTTTTATTGACAATGCATAGTGGGAACTTTGTATTATATTGTTATATGGCTTGTCACGCTGGTCACGCAGGTCCCGACGAAAGTCGGGAATGAAAGTCGGGAACGAAAGTCGGGAACGAAAGTCGGGAGTGAGTGCAAAAAAACAATAATTCCCGAACCTCAGTTGGTTGATTTATGACCGTATTACTTGTATTTTCAAAAGATATTCATTAATTTTATTGCTGAAAATCAATGTGTTATTTTTATGAGAAATCATGCATTTGTAATACTGTTCCTTTTATCCGCCAATGTGTCTGCATATAACTGGATCCCTCTTGGCCCAGACACGGCCGGGGTTAACAATATCTGTTTTGAAACATCCGCAGATGTTCGTGTGATTTGCACAGACGAGGGCATCTATATTGATGATATCATTCCTTACCAGGAATGGAGTTTTTATTCTTATGGCTTGCCTGTATGGGATGCAGAATCACATACCGACAGCACCATCTTGCTGATCATTGGTGATGGTTCCTGGTCTGACGGGATATGGATATTCAACCTTAATACTCATCAGTGGTATGTAGCAGAGTGGGCAGTATTCCCAAACTTCCTGGAATATTGTGAGGTGAACGGGAAATATTATGCAGGATTTGAGTACGGACTCCTGGAATCGGATGATGGAACAATATGGACCCAGGTGGCAGGTTTTACCAATATCGCAACGGCGTTTGACTCATGGGGAGACCATATCGTTTTTTCTGACATAGGATCGGAAAACCATATTTATCATAGCGATGACGGAGGACTGACATGGGATTCATACCTGGGTTACCCGGGTTTTATAACGGATCTTTCTATAAACAATGATGGAACAACCTATTTTATTGTGAATACCGGGAAGGGATCATCTTCTCTGCTGAGCTCAACGGATTTTGGTCAAAACTGGAACACGGAATTTGAGTCAGGAGCGTTAATGTCCGACGTCGGTTTTGATGCCATGGGTAATATTTTTATTCCCTGGAATAGTGCAAGGGACCAGGAGGAGGGGGTTGCCTGGTTTGACCCGATGGGAGGTTCATTGATATCCCTGAACGATGGTTTACCAAATTTACACGTGAATAGACTGGTCAGGAATAACTGGATGTCATCCATTCATATCTTTGCATGTACAGAATCGGGCGCATATCATTGCTATGATTACCTGACCTTTGCAGGTGAAAATCTGTGGACTGAATGGAAGGTGTATCCAAATCCTCTGAGAACTGGAAACGAGCTTATCATTGAATTTCCCTTGAGAACCCTGCCAGGAAAAGTGTGTCTTTTTTCATTCGACGGCAAATTGGTTCTTGAAGAAAAGGTTACCTCCACAGTGGCGGGAAAGATTCGTTTGATGACAAATTTACTCCCACCCGGTATTTATTTTCTTCAAATGTATACCTGGCAGCTAAATTCCACTAGTAAAATCATCCTGTATTAATCATTTTTCTGCTGTTTTTCTGACAACATTTATTAATGCATATTGTTACATGTAAATGAACCTCAGCAGGAAAATTGTAATTCTTGTCATTTTTATCTTCTCATTTTCCGGAGGATTTTCTCAGGAAGCGGATCAATTTTTATCAGGATTTTTTGCAGTTCAAAATGATGAGGGGATATTTCTGCGTTGGACCATCCAGGCGGGTAATACCTGTGATGGAACCAGGATACAGCGCTTCAAAGAAGGCACAGGCTTCGAAAACATAGGGGAAATCCCCGGTGTATGCGGCAGTCCGGATATTTCGGTATCCTATGATTTTACTGATAATGAACCTCTTCCGAATAAAACCAATATTTATCGTTTAGAGATGGGGGCATTGGGTAACTCCAGTCCAATAACCATCGATTATTACATCCTGGGTGAAACCGGTTATCTACTACAACCTAACCCGGTTTATGGTCGTTCGGTGCTTACATTCGAAAACCCGCAGAATGAAAATGCGGTCTTGCTGCTGTTTGACGTATCCGGCAGGCGGGTACTGGAATTGGAGACCCAGGATAATCAATTCATTCTGGAAAGGGAATGGCTTAAAAATGGATTTTATCTTTTTAATATTTTCATTGAAGGTCAAAGCATTGTTAGTGGTAAAGTTGTAGTAATGTGAACCCCAAAAAGTTCTTTTACCAACATCGCCGGCAGGCCATGATGGTTCTGCCGGGATGGGAAAACCCTGTCAGCGTCCGAAGGACCTGACGCGTTTAATCCATCATTGAAATGACTCTATTTGTTTAGTATTATTTTCCTTACTTCTTTGAATCCGTTATCCTGTAGTATCACATAATATATTCCATTCGGTTCATCCGAGAGGTCCAGGCTGAGAAAGTTGATTTTTCCCGGGGCGAGTGGAATTGAATGGACTATCCTGCCATCGGATGAGGTGATGCTGACCAGTGCTCCTTCCTGCAAGGGATCCGTACCGAAGTCAAAGTAGAGATTTCCATTGCTGGGGACAGGATAGATGTTTGCCCTTTGGCTATCAATACCTTCTTCGATACCGACTCCTCCGACATGAATATAAGCCTCCTTTGTCATGGTATTTTCGCCAAATTCGTTTGAGGTAACAAGTGTAACAGTATAATCTCCAGGAGTATTGTAAGTGATGGCGGGCGGATTTTGATCATTGGAAGTTCCCGGGTCTCCGCCTTCGAAGGTCCACGACCAGGCAGCAGGATCCTGTATCGACATATCGGTAAAGATAATGGATTCTCCTTCCAGGATGCTGGTAAGGTCGGCCTCAAAATCGGTTACCGGCGGATATCCAACGATTATATAGCCGGTTTTGGTGGTTTCGTTCTGGCCGGCGTCATTGCTGACCGACAAAGTAACCGAATAGTTGCCAATAGAGTTATAGAATACCGGTGGAGGATTTTGCAAAGTTGAGCTGGCGGGATCACCACCTTCGAAGGTCCATTCCCATTCTGTGGGATCACCGGTCGACATATCGGTGAAGGTAACGCTGGTGCCCAATCCAACGGTTGTGTCTTCTGCCTCGAAATCTGCTGTGGGCGGGATCATGGTATGTTCTCCCACATGCACTCCCACACCGCTGATGACTTCTTCTGTGGTGTTATCAACCAGGAAAGCCATTAGTTCGCAGTTTTCCATCAGGT
The DNA here is from genome assembly GCA_018831055.1 of Bacteroidota bacterium. NCBI lineage: Bacteria > Pseudomonadati > Bacteroidota > Bacteroidota bacterium. Next base: position 5,711 of record JAHJRE010000007.1, on the reverse strand, counting down.
AGCCGGTAGAAGTATTATCGAATTCATATTCAAAAACCAATAAAGATCCCTGGGTGGTTGGGCCATTCATCGGGTCTCCCCATTGAGCGACAAAAGCTTCGCGGAAGGTATGTTTATGTACATAGGTTGCAGAGCCTCCCGATTGCTGGGCAACAAGGTCGTTTTCTGCCAGGGTTACGTAAATACTGAGGGTGTTGTTTATAGTCTGAGTAAAATATACTTCCACCGTAACATCCAGCATATGGGTTACCTCATTGTACGTTGAAGCCATCCCGACATTCAGTGGGGAAGCCTCTGCCATGATGATATCAGCATACTGTACCCAAACTGTACGGCTTTGAATTTTCTCACCGTTCCATTCTCGTCGCTGTATGAAGGAACTGGGCATGAACCGTGACGATCCGCAGTAGGGAGTGGAATAAAAAGCGTTGGGGTAGGTTCTGCGGAAATCCGGATTACCAGAATATGGAGTAGTAAAGTTTGAATTGGAAGGGTGATAGGCTACACAGAAAGCTCTTCCTGGATTGCTTTCCAAAATACCTGCCATTACGGTGTGCCCGGCGGGGCAATTTGGACATTGCACTCCGGTAAATTCCTCCAGGATGGCGTTTTTATTTAACGGCTGTGTGCTGACATAATTCTGTGCCAGAATGACTTGTGAAGTCATGATGGACATCAGCAAAAAGGCGGAAACGATTTTCAGGGATTTCATTGTGTATGGATTTGAATTAATACTTATGCAGTGATAAAAATACATAAATATTACCTGTAAATGCAACAGGGGAATTTTCATAAGCCGATTTTTATATACGTTAAACATTACCGGTTTTGTATTGTTATTCCCAAAAGTTTCATCCATAGAGAAAGATCTTACACACATTTACAGTTTACAGGAAGTATTTCATCCTGATTGGCTGAAATTGATCAAGGGGAAGTCATGTTTCCATATCAAATCTATTGATACGGAATTGGAGGGTCACATAAAAAAGGCCCTGGATAAGGGCCTTGAACTTTACAGGAAAAGAGGCTGGGTTTAGTCTTGCCGGATATCAGCACCCTCCTGATTCCTTTTTCTCTTCATGATGACCTGTGATCTCTTTCTTTTCATATTCAAGAGGATAGGTCATTTCCCAGTTTTTCCAGCCGCCATCGAGATATTTTATATTGGTATAGCCGATTTTTCTGAGCGCATCGGCGGCGAGTACGGAACGCTTACCTTTTTTACAATAAAGTATGATCTCATCGGTTTTTTGAGGTACATAAAGCATTTCCTGTTCCCAGAATCCCTCATTACCAATGTTGAAAACCAGTGATCCACCCGGGATATTTATAGAACCGGGGATATAGCCGTATGCATGTTCATCGGCTTCTCTTACATCAACCAAATAAAACATATCGTAGTTATCGAGTTTTGCTTTCAATTCCTGTACGGTAGTAGTTTGTAATTTGCCCTTTACATTATCCACCCATTCGTCCGGGCCGCTATAAACATCATCCCGGCTGCAGGAAGCCGATAACATTGCAATCAATATGGTAGTTGCGAGGATGGAAAAAAGATATTTTTTCATTTTACACATTTTTTTAGTTGGTTAATTGATCTTTTCATTGAATGCTTCGGAAACGACAGTATTGACTTCTTTCCTTTCTTTTTCTCCCTTTTTGCCGTTACTGTGACGGATCAGCTGACCGGTTTCATCGATCACATCCTGGATAACAGCCTTAACTTCAGCATCGGGGATTTCTTCCCAGCCGGTAACCATGGCTTTCAGATTAGAGAAGGTCGTTCGTCCGGTAGTGATCAGGTAGAGGTGAACCACCACGAAAGCAACCAGCACGTAAGCTCCGAGGGTATGGATCACAGCAATGCTTTCAAGGCTTTGCAGCTCAATACCCTGTACCGGGAAATGGAAAAACAGGTACAGGAATCCTGTTGCAAACATAACGGGGAAAACCAGGATTTTCAGTGCGAGGTAAACGACCCTTTGGATGGGATTCAGTTTGCTGAGCAGGGTTTTACCTGTCGGGTGCGGCATGCGCTTAAAAATTCCCGAAATGTAATAGTCGATCTGTTCCTTAAAATTTTTCCTTGTTGGGATGTATTGTCTCCAGGCTGAGGTAGTAACATGCCAGAAAATTGTGAATACTGTCAGTACCAGGAAAACCCAGGCACTGGTGTTGTGGATATTCACTGCCTGTTCATAACCCAACAGGCTGTATGATCCATGGATTTCAAATCCGGTGATCAACAGGATAAATACCAGCACGGTTTGCGTCCAGTGCCAGAAACGTTCATAGCCTTTATATAAATATACTTTTTTCATGATATTGATGGTTTTTAATATTTTTTCCGGAGTTTGCAGTTTCTTCCTGAAATGATACGGCAAATGGTGTGTACTGCGACACCGCCAATGGCAAGGGTGATCAGGAGAATTCCTGCGAAATCAATTCCTGCCTTATAGTCCCTGCCCGGCAGGTAAAAGTCCGTAAGGCCGGCAATACGGCTGTTTTCACGGCTGTGGCAGTCGATGCACTGCAGGCTTTGGCTGGCAGGAGCAACCTGATGGTTCAACGGCCAGTACATTTCCGTTTCCACAAAGTCATAGGCTCCGCTGTAAGGCAATCCAACATAAGCCATGCCTTCTGCAGAAGCTTTATTCCAGTCGAAATCGGTCCAGTATGCCCCCTTGCCTGCTTCCTTATCCCAAAGTTTGGGTTGGATGAGGGTCATATTCACTGTATCATAGATCTGACGGCCACGATGGACTTTCACCGGCCAGATTTTTGATGGGATCTCGGTTTTCTGGCATAGCCCCTTATCAAGGTATTTCCCGTCAAGGGAGTTCATCTGGACAGGAATGGTATCAATGGGGTCTTCGATCAGCTGATGACTGGCAATGCCATTGAACCAGAAATATTCAGGAACAACCTGGTCGTTCCAGATAAAGGTTCCTTTTATAGATAAGTATTTGTGGTTCCCATCGCAATCGTTTTCATGTTTTTCATGTCCATTTTCATCAAGATCCCCTGACGTCGACCAGTCCCAGATCATTTTGGTAGCATTGGCTTTGGCATAGTAGGGGATATGGCAGGTCTGGCAGGCTACCCGGCAATTATGCTCATTCAGGATGTCTTTCTCATGAGGTGCGCTTGTGTGGCATTGTTCACAGGTAGCCCGGTTTTTATTTTCTGAAGAAAGGGCATACAGCTTGCCCAGCATCTGGTGGTTCTCGGTGATATGGCATTCAACGCAGGCCATATCTTCTCCGGAGGTGGTCATATGCACGTCAACATCCCTGGAACAATCCATCATGGCTTGTTCAAGATCTCCATGTTTTACGTTATTGCCACCGCCTCCCCAGAAATGGCATACACCGCAATTTCCTCTTCCCGGTGAACCGACGTTCATAGCAACATAGTTCAGGTTTACAGAGGCAGCCGGATAACCTGCCGCGCCTTTTTCCTTTTCATAGGTTCCGGTCTTATCATGACATACCAGGCAGTCGATGTTGGTAGGTTCCTGGAAATCGAATGACTTATCTGCCCAGCCATAACCAATATGGCAACGGGTACAGGTACCCTCACTTCCTGAAATGCCAATACAAAAATTATTCAGGATATTTCTTTTGCCCAGCGGAACTACTCCCTTACCCTCTATGAACTCTTCGCGTTGCCAAAGCCAATGGGAAGTCTCCATGATCTCTTTATGGCGTTCGTTGTGACAGGTAAGACAGGCCGCCGTAACCTTATGCGCATTTTCAAAGGTGCCTTGCAGGATCTCAAACTTTGAGTGATCCACCACCTGTGTGGGCTGCCGTTCAGCTTTTCTGACGTAATTGACCAGTTTGATCTCCTTAGCCGTCTGGTCATCCTTTTCTTCCTGGTATTCCACAATTGCCAATAACAGCAAAGGAAAGGAAATGGCCAGGAATATTACAACCAATTTTCTCATTTGTTATTTTTTAGTGTTTTTGAAGCAGAATTTATTGTTACTAAATTAACAGTACAGGTTTTACCTTCGAATGCGCAAACAATGATCTTCGTTTATGAGAAAACTGATCTGGTTCAATGTTTGAACTGTAATTTCCATATGTTGATATTGAGATATTTGTTAAATTTGCTATTTACTAATCACTTAACTACATATATGACGGACAACTCGATCACATCTACATGCAAGGTGGTAAACTCCCATTGCCGCTGTTTTGATGTATTAACAGAGGATCAGAAGGAGCTGCTGGATAAAAAGCAGGTAGAGGTAAAATTCAGGAAAGGGGAAATCATCGCCAAACATGGTGCTTTTGCCACTCATGTGATTTTTTTATGTGACGGATTGGTCAAGGTCTTCCTGGAAGACAACGATCAAACCCTGATTCTCAAGATTATTGGTCCCGGCAGCCTGGTTGGGCTTAATGCCCTTTCCGACGACGGGGATACTTTTCGCTATACTGCTGCTGCATATCAGGATTCTGTTGCCAGGTTGATCGATATCAATACCTTCAAATACCTGGTCCGCGAGAATGGGATTTTTGCTTCACGCATCATCAATATCATGAGCGAAGATGCCAACCTGATCAATAACCGTTTCTTTTTCATGACGCACAGGCAATCATACGGAAGGCTTGCCGACCTGTTGCTGTGTCTTTCAGGAAACATTTTTAAATCTCAGGTTTTCGATTTGCATCTGACCCGAAAGGAGCTGGCTGAGCTTGCAGGAATGTCAACAGAAAATGTGATCCGTATTTTAAAAAATTTCCAGGAAGACGGACTGGTGGAGATAACCGGGAAAACCATTGCAATTAAAGATGGTGCCGGTTTGCGAAAGTTATGCCACGTAGGGTAAGCAAGCGTTACGGAGTTTATTTCTTGTTTTCTTCCAGCCAGTTCAGAGTATCCTTTACGGATTCCTTAACCGGGCGTGGGTTAAATCCCAGGATTTTACGGGCTTTTGAATTATCAATGTTTTTACTTCCTGAAGAAACAACCCTGAGCGTATCCTTGTTGTAAAGAGGTTTTTCGTTTCTGATCAATGCCCAGGCTTGTATGAAGGGTAATCCGATCCAGGCCAGAAGCAAGGGCATCTCAGTTTTAGGAGTTCGGACTCCCGTTATTTCCTCAACCATTTCTGAAATTTCCCTGAAATCGTGCCAGTATCCGGACAGGATAAACCTGTCGCCACTTTCACCGTGGTCAATTGCCTTGACAGCGGCAGCGGTGACATCTCTGACATCGACCCAGTTATAACCACCGGGGACCAGCGCAGGAAGTGTTCTGTTCTTCAGCTGGAGCAGGAAATGGCCTTGAAGTGACGGTTCATAATCATGAGGGCCAATTATGGCAGTGGGATTCATGATAATGGTTTCAGGGATCCTGTTTTGATGTTTTCTGATCAACCCTTCTCCGTGAGCCTTTGATAATTCATACATAATACGGCTTTCCGAAATGAGGGGGCGGTTTTCATCAAGCGGTTTAACGGTGTTGCTATGATCGATAGCATGGATGGTGCTGAAATGGATCAAGCGCCTCACATTGTGTTTTTCACTGGCCAGGATGATGTTTCCAGTACCATTGACATGAGTCCGGTACATTGTTTGTTTATCTCCGTGGAGGTTGATCCTGGCGGCCAGATGGAAGACAACCTCGGTACCTTTAACAAGTTTGTCAAGACTTGCCGGATCAAGGATGTCACCTTGTATGCTTTCAACATCCAGTTT
>JAHJRE010000006.1 GCA_018831055.1 Bacteroidota bacterium | reverse complement strand
TTTTTTTTTCTTTCTTTTTCCCAGGAATTTAATATTTTTACTTTTGAAAAGTGTACCCGGAGTAAAACTATGGAAGATATCATTTACATACTCATCGGAGTTTTATGGCTTGTCTTTACATTTTACACGCAACAAAAGAAACGTAAACAGAAGGAAGCAAGCCGTGAAAAAGAGGAAGCTCACCCCTCCAGGAATATACTTGAGGAATTATTCGGGGAAATTGAACATGAAACACCACCACCTGTATCACAGCCAACTCCAGCACCACCATTTCCCCGTAAGCTTACCTTTGAGGATCAGTACGAAGTAAGAGGTATACAATCCATAGAAAAAAGCGGTAAAGAATACCATACTGAAACTAAAACCACATCAGTCGCACAAAGCGGCAGGATGTTCACACATATAGAAGCTTTAGATGGAATACGTTCTTTAAACAACGAAAACAGTGTCCTCAGGGAAGAGTTTGATCTTCGGAAAGCATTGATTTATCAAGCAATCCTTGATCCTCCATACCTGTAACCTTCTGTTAAGCAATTGTTAATTTTTTTTAAATCTAGTGTTAATAATTTTTGGTAATTTCATTTTTTTGTTATTAACTTTACCGACTTTTAACGCACAATGTCATAATCTAACATAAAATTATATGGTATGTTAAGAAATTTACTGTTAACTCTTGGAATCATACTGACAACAAATTTGTTGGTATTCTCGCAAGTATCTGGTACACTCAAAGGAACGGTAAGTGATAGTCAGACGAAAGAACCGCTGCCATTCGTAAACATTATTTTGGAACTCGGGGGGACTCAGGTTGGCGGCGCGTCCTCTGATTTTGACGGTAATTACATTATCAAACCTATCCCACCAGGTAAATACGATCTCAAGGCCACATTTATCGGCTATAAGCCCCTTATGATCAAAGGTGTTATCATCAAGGCCAACACCATTACCTTCCAGAACATCGACATGGAGTCATCCGCCATCGCGTTGGAGACCTTTGAAGTTATTGATTATAAGGTTCCTCTGATCGATAAAGACCAGACAACATCCGGAGGTACGGTGACCTCGGAAGAAATTGCCAAAATGCCGAACCGGTCGGCCAACGCTGTTGCAACGACTATCGGGGGTGTATTTTCCCGTGACGGTGAACGAGGCAATGTGCGTGGTTCCCGTGAAGATGCTACCGTAATGTACATCGACGGTATCCGCGTTAGAGGTTCTTCAAGCCTCCCACAAGCTGCCATCGAACAGGTATCTGTGATCCTTGGCGGTACACCAGCCCAGTACGGTGACGCCACCGGTGGTATCATCGATGTTACTACCAAAGGTCCATCCCGTTCATTCGGTGCCGGTGTTGAACTCGAAACATCAGAATTGCTCGATGCTTTCGGATATAACCGGGCCGGAATAAACCTTAACGGACCAATTTTTACTAAAAAAGATGAAGAAGGCAGAGTCCTGAGTTCCCTCCTGGGATATTTTATAGCCGGTGACTTTACCTATCGCAGAGATGGTCGCCCTGTCTCAAGTACCATCTATAAAGGAAAAGATAGCTATATCACCTACCTGGAAGAAAATCCACTCCGCCCCGCGGGTCTGACCTCAGGCGGTACTTTCCCTAACGGTGAATTCACCAGGCTGAGCGACCTGGAAGAAACCAAAACCACCATGAACACATCCAATTATAACCTGAATGTCTCAGGAAAACTGGATGTTAAAACTACCGAAACAATCAACCTTACATTCGGTGGTTCGTTAAACTATAACAGAGGCCGTGGTTATAATTACGGAAGCTCCATGTTCAATTACGATAATAATACACTGTACTATAATTACACATGGAGGGTTTTTGGCCGCTTTACACAACGCTTCCCAAATGAAAAAGACAGCAAGTCGCTTGTGAAAAACGTGTATTACTCCATCCAGGCAGACTACTCCAAAATCTATGGAGAAACCATGGACAGCGATCATAAAAAGGACCTTTTCAAATATGGCTACCTTGGGAAATTTGATTCACACCTTGCTTATAACTATACCCTCGGTGAGGATACAATTAATGGTCAGTTATTTGAAAATGTGTATATTATGGATAATATCTATGATACACTGGTCACCTTCCAACCCGGAGAATTTAACCCCATCAATGCCAATATCACAGAAAACTATTTCGAACTCTACCCAAACAATAATTATCACCGTAACCTGGACCAGATCCAGCTTAATGGTGCTTTGATCAATGGACAACAACAAAGGGGTTATTATGGAATGTGGACGGCTCCCGGTACTGTAATATCAGGTTATAATGTTAATGATGATGCCCAACTTGGTATTAATGCTTCCGGAGCCATGGACATCAGAAACCATGAGTTCAAATTCGGTTTGCAGTATGAGCAGAGGTTTGACCGTGGTTATGGTGTCGGCCCGGTAGGTTTATGGACACATATGTATAACCTGGCTAACTTTCATATTGTACAGCTTGATGTTGATAATCCTATGTTAGTATACCGCGATGGGGAATTCATGGATACCATTCAATATCACAGAAAATATGACGAAGCTTCACAAAGGACTTTCGATATCAACCTTCGTAAAAAACTTGGGTTACCCGTTAATGGAACCGATTTTATCGTAATCAACTCCTACGATTTTAACTCTAACTCCATTACTTATTTCGACGAAAACAACAACAAAAAGACCGCTTATGCCAATGGAAGCTTGTTTGACATGGATATGTTCAGCGCCGATGAATTGTTAAATGACGGGTTTTCCTATGTTGGCTATGCCGGATATGACCATACTGGAGAAAAGCAAAGTGGTAAATATACATTCGCAGACTTCTGGAATAAATATCATACTGAAGATGGACGTATTGTGTATGACCGCCCCATTGGTGCCTTTGAGCCTATTTACATGGCAGGTTATATCCAGGATAAATTTAGCTTTAAAGACCTGATCTTCAACATTGGTGTGCGTGTTGACCGTTTCGACGCCAACCAGGAAGTCCTCAAAGATCCTTACCTGCTTTATCGTGCTTATACACGCGGAGATGCTGCTACACAAGAACTTGCTTCCAAAATGGGAGATTATGACATACCTTCAAATATGGGCAGTGATTATGTGGTTTATGTTGATAACGTTGCCAATCCCACTACAATCATAGGTTATCGTGACGAAGATACCTGGTACAATGCCCAGGGTACAGAAATCCTTGACCCGACGGCCCTGGATGCAGGCTCAGGTATTTCACCCTATATCATCAACCCGGATGCAGAAAGACCGGAAATCGAAGCTTTTGAAGACTACGAGCCCCAGGTTAATATTATGCCCAGAATCTCTTTCTCTTTCCCAATCTCTGATGAGGCCCTTTTCTTCGCACACTATGATGTACTGACACAAAGGCCTACTTCAAACTTTGCTTCAGATCCCTCTACTTATTACTTCTTTAATAACGTCAGCGGAATAATAAACAATCCAAACCTGAAACCCTCCAAAACCATCGACTATGAATTAGGATTTCAGCAGAAACTAACAAATACGTCTTCTCTGAAGTTCTATGTATTCTATAGGGAAATGCGTGATGACATCCAGGTTTACCGCTATAATGGAGCATACCCGAAAGATTACACTTCCTTTAATAACATCGACTTCGGAACTGTAAAAGGATTAACAATTAACTATGACCTCAGAAGAACGAGCAATGCCCGTATCAGCGCATACTATACACTTCAGTTTGCCGATGGTACAGGTTCAAGTACTACAACTGCCGCAGCTCTTGTAGCATCCGGGCTCCCCAACCTGAGGACTACCAACCCTCTGGCTTGGGACCGCCGCCATCAGTTTAATGTATTCATTGATTATCGCTATGCTGATGGTAATGAATACAACGGCCCGGTTATCCAGAGAACGAAATCCGGCAAACCCCCGGTTCAGATCCTGAAAAATACAGGTCTTAGCCTTACCCTTACCGGTGGTTCCGGAACTCCTTATACCCGTTCCAGAAATATTTATTCCCAACTTTCGGGTACAAGTCGTCTGCTGAAAGGTACTTACTATGGCTCCAGATTACCCTGGCAGTTCAGAATAGACCTCAGGCTCGACAGAGACTTCTTCTTTAACCTCGGTAAAGGAGATAACAAACGGGCTTCTAACCTGAATGTTTATTTCCAGATCAACAACGTTCTGAATACGAAAAATGTCATGGGTGTCTATCCTGCAACCGGTAACCCCGATGATGATGGTTACCTTGCCGCCGCCGAATGGCAAAGAGATATCAACGACCAGCTGGATCCTCAGTCTTTCAGAGATCTGTATGCTATCTTTATCAATAATCCAGGAAACTATAGCAGTCCCAGGACTATTCGCTTCGGATTGATTTTCAACTTTTAATGAATTCACAACCGATGTATAACCGCAAAATTTGGAAACAAAAAATGATGACCATGAAAAATATATTCTGCTTACTGTTCGTCACTCTCATCAGTTTGTTCCTTTTCCAGTCAACCTACGCTGAAGAATACGTAGGCCCGGGTGGAAACAAGAACACTCAAAACATCAAGGCTAATGCGGCAGGTTGTGCAGCTGCTGCCGGTTTCAGATTCCTTGATATTAACAATATCAGGGCCCGTATAAACACCGGCGGTGATATGTGGTGGGACCTGCCCGGAGGTATTGGAGCACAGTATTTTATTCCTAAAGAAGGTACCGCAACTTCTCTCTTTTCAGGTTCCCTCTGGATCGGAGGTCTTGATATCAACAACCAACTTAAACTGGCCGCCCAAAGATACCGGCAGGTTGGGATTGACTACTGGCCAGGCCCTTTGACCATCGATGGAACTGCATCCGTTGATGAGGCCACTTGTGCCCGTTATGATAAACACTTCCTCATTACCCGAAAAGAAGTTGATGAATTCCTGGGATGGTGGAATTCGGAAAACAGAAATGAGGAATTCCCGAATTATCAAATCCCGGAATCCATCATGGGTTATCCTGCTCATGGTGATGTTGCAAAAAAACAAAGTTATTATCTGGCTCCTTTTAAAGATGTGGACGGAAATGGAGATTATGACCCCAACCAGGGCGATTATCCATATTATGATATCTCTAATACACTATGTCCGCTCAACTATGCCGGAGATCCGAATTACAAACCCAGGCCTACAGCCGAAGACTCCCTCGGAATTGTTACCGGTGGTATCCTTGTCGACCAGGTTCTTAAAGGAGACCAGACCCTTTGGTGGGTTTTCAACGACAAAGGAAATGCTCACACCGAAACCCAGGGTGCTCCCATCGGTATGGAAATCAGAGCTCAGGCTTTCGCTTTTGCCACCAACGATGAAATCAATAATATGTCGTTCTACACTTATGAGGTAATTAACCGTTCCACCTTTACCCTTACCCAAACTTACTTCTCCCCCTGGGTAGATACTGACCTGGGTTATGCATGGGACGACTATATTGGTTGCGATGTTGGCCGTGGTTTAGGTTATTGCTATAATGGAAATGCAGTGGATGGTTCCGGTGAACCGGAAGCTTACGGCGACCAACCTCCTGCTGTTGGTGTCGACTTCTTCCAGGGTCCTTATATCGACCCCGATGGCCGTGATAACCCCAGATTCACAGGAGATTGCTCTATCATCAATTCTCCTTTTGAATGGGATCCCATGGCCATTAACGGTGTTAACTTCGGAAACCTTATTGTTGACGACGAAAGGTTCGGTATGCGCCGCTATGTGTATCATAACAATACAGGCCCGGGCTATAGTACCGACCCTTCGGTAGCTCCGGAATATTATAACTTCCTAAGGGGTATCTGGAAAGACAATACCAAAATGCTTTATGGTGGTAACGCTCATGTTAGCTCCGGTGCTGTCGGCCCTGAATGCGACTTCATGTTTCCTGGCGATTCTGACCCTTGTAACTGGGGAACCCAGGGTGTGCCACCCAATGGAGGATACAACCAGAATGGAAAATACTGGACGGAAGAAGAAGCCGACAATAACCCCGGAGACCGCCGCTTCATGCAGTCAGCCGGACCGTTTACCCTTCGCCCCGGTGCCGTTAACTATATCACCGTTGGTATCCCCTGGGCACGCGCAATATCCGGTGGCCCCTGGGCTTCTGTTGAATTACTGAGGGTTGTTGACGATAAATGTCAGAAACTGTTCGATAACTGCTTCAAAGTCCTTGATGGTCCCGATGCCCCGGATTTGGAAATCGTTGAACTCGACAGGTCGTTGATTATTTATATCTCAAACTCCAAAACTTCCAATAACTATGAGGAAAAATATAAGGAATACGACAACACTATTCGTCAACCCAATCCGAATGATCCAGACCAAAGAAATGACTCAACATACACATTTGAAGGTTACCAGATTTATCAGCTGAAAGATCCTACGGTCACCCTTGAAAGCAAAGAAAATCCTGATGTCGTAAGGCTTGTGGCACAATTCGACATTAAAAACGGTGTAACCACCCTGGTTAACTACTACTTTGATAAATCCATCGGCGGCAACGTTCCTCTTGTAGAAGTCGAAGGTGGTGACAATGGAATCAGCCATAGCTTTATGATCACAACCGATGCTTTTGCAACAACCAGCCGTAATCTTGTAAATCACAGGCAATATTATTACACCATAGTTGCATATGCTTATAATGAATATATGCCTTACAGCCAGGAACCTGGTGTTTTAAACGGCTTGCTTGGACAGATGAAACCTTATCTGGCAGGACGCCGCAATATTAAAACCTATACTGCTATACCACACCCAACCCTGAATGGCAAAATTTTAAGATCCGGCTACGGTGACGGCCCTCAGATCACCCGTATTCAGGGACAGGGTAACGGCGGTATTGCCCTGGAATTTACCCAGGAAACCATTGATGAAATCCTGTCAAAGAAACCCGTCGATTCGTTGAACCAGATCGGAAGCCCCGATTATCCAATCGCATATAACCCTGTATACAAGAATGGATTCGGTCCCTTAAACGTAAAAGTGGTTGACCCATTGAGAGTTGTTTCAGGTGATTATGAGCTTCGCTTCGACAGCATCCTGAATGGCGGTGGCCTAAACGACAGTGTTTCTATTAGCAGATCCCGCTGGATACTGAAAAACCTCAGCACAGGAGAAGAATTCAAATCGACAAAATCGATAGTCGTTAGATATGAACAACTTTTCCTCGATCTTGGAATATCGTTGAACATTCAGCAAAGCTATGCACCAGGTGATAGTATGGCTGCGCAAAACGGACTGCTTTATTCCACTCTGACTTACGAAGACAGCACCCAGCA
>JAHJRE010000005.1 GCA_018831055.1 Bacteroidota bacterium | reverse complement strand
GCCGGTCTGGAATTCTTTTATCCCAGACTTGTTCCGGGAGGTGTAATCCTTGTGCATGATTACAACAGCAAATGGGAAGGAGCCATGAAAGCCGTAAACGAATTTGCATCGAACATACCAGAAACACTTGTCCATGTCCCGGACTCCGATAATACCATAATGATAATAAAAAACAGAAGCGTTTAGAAGTTCGTCCAGATAATCTTATTTTTGCTTAGTTTAAAAACAGGTGTTCTTGCCAGGGAAAAATCCAAATATCATTTTGTTTCTTTCGATCATGCTGATTCTCGCCGGGTGCAGCACGACGAAACCTCTTAAGGAGAATGAATACCTTCTGACAAAGAACACGGTTAATATATCCTCTAACAAAAAATATATCAATACAGAGGAGTTAAGAGGATACATCAGCCAAAAGCCAAATAAGAAGCTGTTTGGGCTGTTCCGTTTCAAACTTTGGTCATATCAAAAAGCAACCAAAGGCCGCGATAGCCGGTTCAACCGGTGGGTAATGAACACTATCGGAGAGAGGGCCACCCTGTATGATTCTTTATCGGCACGGGAATCGGCCGGTGAAATAAAGGCCTACCTTCAAAACCTGGGATTCTTCGATGCAGAAGTTCATTACACATCTGAAAAATTTAAACACAAAAAAAAGAAGATCAAAGCGATATATAATATAGAGCCTGGAGAGCCTTACCGTTATAGAAATATACGCTACAGGATTGACGACAGGCGACTGGCATCCTTTGTATTTTCCGACACTTCCTCTACTTTACTCAGGAAGAACCAGATATACAATGCTTACACGATGGACAGCGAACGTGACCGGATAACCACGTTTCTTAATAATAACGGATATTACCGTTTTACTAAGGAATATATCCTGTATGAAATCGACAGTTCATTGAACAAGCATCAGGTCGATGCCCGAATTGTGATTGAAAATGTCAGCGTTCCTGATCGGGAAAACCCGGGCACATTGATACGGCAGGATCATGATCGTTATTTTATCTCGAAAGTGGTAGTCAATCCCGATTTTGACCCATTGGAATCCAGGAAAACCGTTTACGACACGCTTGTGGAAGAGGTACACCAGGTGAAGGATACCCGGGAGGCAAATTATTATTATATCCTTTATAAAGGCAAGCTAAAAGTCAGTGCCCCTACCATAGCCCAATCGATATTTATTGAGAACAAAGAACCTTTTAACCTCCGGGATGTACAAAGGACATACAGGCGTTTTAGCAGTCTGCCCGTATTCAATTACACCAGCATTCAGTTTGCCGAAACACCGGAAGACTCTCTTAGCAAAGACCACGGGCACAAACAGTTGAATTGCCTGATCAACCTATCCCGCGCACCGCTACAATCGTATACTATTGAAGCGGAAGGAACCAACTCGGGTGGTGATCTGGGTATTGGAGCTAACCTTACTTTTCAGAACAAGAATATTTTCAGGGGGGGAGAAGTATTTACATTGAGGCTGAAAGGTGCACTGGAAGCACAAAAAGTAAGCACCATAGAAGAAGGAGAAGACAAAACCTTTTTCTTTTTTAATACATATGAATACGGGGTGGAAGCCAATCTAACCTTCCCCAAGTTCCTGATTCCCATCAGGCAGGATCGTTTCCCGAAATATTTCAGGCCCAAAACCACCCTCAGCTCCGGGATTAATTACCAGAACCGGCCGAAATACAAACGTTATATTGCAACCGTTGCTTTTGGTTATGAATGGAACGAATCCGACACAAAGAAACATATTTTATATCCGGCGGATGTAAATCTTGTTAAAGTATATCCAACAGCAGAGTTTGAACAGGAAATCAACGATCTGGAAGACGACCGTTTACGGAATCAGTATACCGATCACCTCATTATGGCTCTGCGATACAGTTATGTATTCAACAACCAGGATATCCGTAAGCTTAAAAATTTCATATACTTCCGGGGGAATATTGAAACATCGGGGAACCTGCTGAATCTCATCGACCGGGCAGTATCCGCTCCAAGGGATCCCGCGGGTTATTATACCCTTTTTGGTATCCGTTATTCCCAATACATCAGGACTGATTTTGATTTTCGATATTATTGGATCCTGAAACAGAACAATTCACTTGTATACCGGGCGATTTTTGGCATAGGAGTTCCTTACGGCAACACTCAGGTATTACCTTTTGAAAAGGGATTTTATCTCGGCGGTGCCAATGGTATGCGTGGGTGGAGGTTTCGTTCGCTGGGCCCTGGCGCCTATACGGTTACCGACGATGACATCGATAAATCAGGAGATATACAATTAGAAGCCAATGTAGAATACCGGTTTCCTATTTATAAATTCTTTAAGGGAGCCTTGTTTGTTGATGCCGGTAATGTATGGCTGCTCAAACCCAATGAAACCTTCCCGGGAGGGGAATTCCGGTTTGACTCTTTCCTGGGACAAATGGCCATTGACGCGGGGATAGGATTCAGGTTTGATTTTTCTTTCTTTATTTTCAGGATTGATGCGGCCACCAAATTTAAAGATCCATCCTATCCTCCCAACGATCGCTGGGTCGTTTCAAAAATGCAGCTCAGAGATGTTATGTGGAATTTTGGAATCGGATATCCCTTCTGATGTCATGCAAAGCCAAAACCTTCAGCAATCATGGAAAAGCCGGTTCTCCTTCGAACTAACTGCCGGTCAGGAAAGCCTGATCGGAGAGATGGCAGATTTTATTTTTTCATCCTCACCGTTAAAGCTTTTTATCCTCCGGGGATATGCAGGAACAGGAAAAACCAGTCTTATCAGCTCACTTGTAAAGACCATACCGGGGTTCGGCATAAACACGGTTTTACTGGCACCCACGGGCAGAGCAGCCAAAGTATTTGCTTCTTATTCAGGAAAACCGGCTTATACCATTCATAAAAAGATATATTTCCCAGGATTGTCGGATGATGGACATACCAGCCTTATCCTGAAACAAAATCCACACAGGAACACGCTTTTCCTTATCGATGAGGCGTCAATGATCCCGGAATATTCCGGAAGAAATGATCTGTTTGATACGGGCAATATCCTGGAAGACCTCATACGATATATTTATGCCGCAGAAAATTGTTTTGCCGTTTTCATCGGTGATACTGCCCAGCTGCCTCCGGTAGGCCTTGATATCAGTCCTGCCCTTGATGCGGCAAAGCTAAGCAAAAACTATGGCCTTCTTGTTCAGGAATTTGAACTCACCGATGTGGTCAGGCAGCCTCATGCATCAGCCATCCTGGAAAATGCAACCCTGATCAGGGAAAAACTTCGCAGGGAGGAAACCGGAATCCCCCTGTTTGGCCCATGCAACCATAGCGATTTTTACAGAATCAATGGCTCCGAACTCGAGGATGCCCTGCAGGATGCTTACTCTAACTACGGTCTGGAAAACACTGTCGTTTTGTGCCGCTCCAACAAAAGAGCCAATATCTTTAACCGGGAGATCAGGAACAGATTGCTGTTCCGCGAAAACGAAATCAATGCCAGCGATATACTTATGATTGTCAGAAATAATTATTTCTGGATGGAAAAAGGCAACAATATTGAATTCATAGCCAACGGCGACATGGTGGAAGTAAGAAGAATACGCCGCACCTCTTCGCTGGGGGATTTTCATTTTGCCGATATCAGTTTCCGCTGGATCGACTATCCGGATGAACCGGATATGGAATGTAAAGTTCTGCTGAACAGCATCATGAGTGACTCGGCCAGCCTCCCCTCATCGGATATGCGGATCCTGGCAAAACATATCCTGGAAGGCCAGGAAATCCCATCTGAAAAATCCTTGCGCAAAGATGAATATTTTAACGCATTGCAGGTAAAATTCGCATACGCCGTTACTGTGCATAAATCACAGGGAGGCCAATGGGATGTGGTTTTTATCGATCAGGGTTATTTCACCGAAGACATGATCAATACGGATTACTTCCGGTGGCTTTATACAGCCTTAACCCGTGCATCAAAAAAGGTATATCTGGTAAATTTTCACGACAGGTTTTTCAAATAAATACGAAGGTTATAATACGTCAATCCGAAATATCGAATAAAAAAAGCTAATACCAACCCGAAAAAGATGATGAAAATGTACCGTATTTCGCTATTGTTACTGTGTTTATTCCTGTTACCGGCAATAAACGTCTTTTCCCAGGATTTGGTTTACCAGGAAAAGAAAGGCGACAACAAGGTGTTGTATTATCATTACTATTTGAGCAAGACTTCCGATCAGCATCATTTCCGTTGCGTAAGGCTAAGTGGTAAAGACACCCTGGAAGACCAGATACTGCATACTGACGGCAAATACCGGAGTAAAAGCTGGGATTATTCCAGGAAAGCAGATCAAACCCGTGTAAAAGCTTCATTGGAGGGCAACCGGGTCACCCTGAAAGGGATTCATGATGGTAAAAGGATCAATGAAATCTTCGATTTGGATGATTATCCCTGGATACAGGCATTCCCTCTGAATCCCGGATTGGAGAACTGGCTGACGGGTGAAGAAGAAGAGATCACTTTTTGGGTTATTGGAACTGCATCATCGGCCG
Source organism: Bacteroidota bacterium (assembly GCA_018831055.1). Classification (NCBI taxonomy): domain Bacteria; kingdom Pseudomonadati; phylum Bacteroidota; species Bacteroidota bacterium. The sequence continues at coordinate 3,639 of JAHJRE010000005.1, read as the reverse complement.
ACATGGACATAAACCGTTTCACGGCTGAAAAGAAAGACAAGGAAAAGATAATGATCATGGGATCGATGCTGGAAGCCCAAAGAGTAAATATCACCCTCGCGGGATGGCGTTCCATGTTTTGGGATGGAGATTTCTATTTCAGAGTTTCGGATGGCAGAATCATAAAATACGACGGCGGTGGTCCTCCTGGGGAACCCAGCTCTGTCACACATCTTGTAAAGGAAATCAATCGCTGAGTTTCTCCAGCAAAACAACCGCATAGCAGGTAATCCCCTCACTCCTGCCTTCAAAACCAAGTTTTTCGGTGGTTGTGGCTTTGATACCTAATTTTTTTGCAGGAATACCAAGTATTTCCGACAAAGCTGACTGCATACTGCCGATATATTGGGCGATTTTTGGAGTTTGCAGGCATACGGTCGTATCAATATTCCCAATGGAATAGCCTTCTTCTTTTATCAGGGTCAGGATCTTTTTCAGGATAAGCTTGCTATCAATACCTTTCAGTGCCGGATCGGAATCGGGGAAATAAAAACCAATATCCCTCAAGCCTGCTGCACCAAGCATGGCATCACAGATGGCATGAATAAGTGCATCCGCATCAGAATGGCCAACCGCACCCAACTCAGAAGGGATCAAAACACCGCCAAGCCAGAACTCACGTCCTTTTTCCAGACGGTGAACATCAATCCCGAACCCTATCCTGAAGGGCATTATTTATTCGGTTGTTTCTGATTTTCGAATCCCTCGAAGTCAAAGATAAGGGTAAAGCGAAGAGTGTTGGCAAGGGGGTTCTGCTGTTCCATCGGGATCAGGTAAGAAAAATCCAGTCCGAATACATTGTAACGCAGTCCAGCGCCGAGTGTAAAAAACTTACGGTTACCTTTGGTTTTATCTTCCCAGAAGAAGCCTCCGCGTATAGCAAAAAGCTTATTATACCAATATTCCACACCAACAGAGAATTGAATCTCTTTCATTTCTTCCGAGAAACCATCGGGAGCATCGTAAAAGGATTGGAGCATACCCTGAACAACAAAAACATCCGGATCTTCACCTTTAGCAATCACATACTTACCATCAGGGCCCTGAACAAACTTTCCTGTTGAATCCCTTTCATAAACAGGAGGTGTCGGGACTAAAAGTTTGTTGAGGTCTAACATGAAAGCCAGCGAATTGTATTCATCAATATCGATGTTCAGAGTAGGTCCTAACCTCAAATTTGTAGGGATAAAGTCTTTTTTAATACTGGTTTCACTGTAAGATATTTTATTCCCGATGTTGGAGATGTTAATCCCGAAACTAAAGTTACCATCAATATCTCCCATCCGGATATCATCGGTATAATATACAGCAACATCGGCAGCAATGGAGGTTCCGGCACTGGTAGGTGCACCCTGGACAAATTGTCCGGCCGTAAGATTTGAATAAATGAATCTGGCGGCAACCGCTCCCGACCATTTTTCCGAGAATTTCCTGGAATATGTTCCGTCTATCGACCATTCTGTTGGTTTATAAGTACCCACATTGGTTCCCTGTTCATCGGTAAAAATTATCTCTCCAAGAGTAAAATAACGTAGAGAAGCGGCAATGGTCTGACGTTCGTCAATTTTATAAAATCCTGATAAATATCCCAGGTAAATATCATTAATATTCAAATTTCTCAGCCAGGGGGTAAATGAAACAGCAAAACCAAATTCCCTGTCGATAAAAGCATACTTTGCAGGATTCCAGTGCATAGAGTTGGGGTCCGGAGAAGAAGAAACACCTACTTCACCCAATGCTCCACCCCGGGCATCAGGGGCAATCATGAGAAAAGGAACCGCTGTGGTAATCGTCCGCAGGTTGTCATTATCCTGTCCGCTGAGATCATCGTAAGTGGCATCCTGGCTGTATCCTGCAATATAAATAATTGAAAGTAAAAACAATAGAAAGGATCGAATTTTCATTTTGATATACTGTTAAAATTTAGATTGATTTTGAAGGTGCAAATGTAACGAATATTTATATAAGTTATTGCTATGGAAAAGAATGCTGACTACCTTCCGATTATAAGCTTATTGGATTGCTCCGAATATTGGCCTGTTTCATCCAGGATTTTCATTCTGTAAACGTACATTCCTGATGTTAATGGATTCCCCGATTGATCGGTTCCATCCCAGGTTATGGGTTCGATATCCTGTCCGCTACTGGAAACAAAGCGGCTGAGGTTAAAAACCTGTTGCCCCTGGAGGTTATAGATCTCTATTTCCACCGTAAATCTACCGTCGGACCTGTTGTGCAGGAATCCGAACTGGGTCTGATCGCTGAATGGGTTAGGTTGATTGTAAGCACCACCTGCAATAAGATTACCGTTTTGGTTAACAACAAAGGTAGCGGAAATTTCGGATGGATTGTTCATGACATCCCATGCTTTGACCTCAATGGTATGGGTTCCATCGGGTAAAGCATCCATGATATAATAGACCCAACCACTGTTTGGGCTGTCGAGATCAGAGATATAATATTCATTCAATGCCAAAGGTTGCCGTGTATCACCGTTCAGGATTCCTGTAATATCATGCCCGATACCATTTCCTGTAAAGCTTATCCCTGATGCATCCTGCAGGTATACCATGAGGATAGGAGTATTGCTGACAAGGTCTCCGGATTTGAAACCCAGGTCATCAATAAAAAGCTCCATTGACGGGCCGGCAATATCATCAACCGGGAAAGGACTGACTCCCCCGATAACAACCGGGGTATAACCATTTGCATCCCTGTAAGTGAGTGTATCCACAGCATAATAGCTGATTTTTCCCTCGCCGAATTCATAGGCAATATCCTTTGGCATAATGAAAGAAAAGGAAAAATTCCCATTCTGAACCGTAAACCGTCCCTGGAACAGCAAACGATCGCGAAGCTCAAAAGATGCAATCGGGCTGCCGGCATCATTGCCCAGTGTATAATATTTTGCCTTTTTGTCAAACACCTGAGGAATTACATATCCATGAAAATCAGGAAGATGATTGCCAAATTCATCGACAATCATGCCTTCAATGGTAACTTGCGACATAGCCATTAGCGTATCATAGGAAAACTGAAGGTTTCCCGCTTCCACTAAGGTACTGATCACTCCCATCTTAGGATATACCAACCTGAGGGCAGGATCTCCCAGTAATACGAAATTTTTCACGTTCTGGCTTGTATTCATGATGGTTTTGGAAATACGAACCAGGTCTCCTAAACGTGGGTATTTCCCATCGGTCTTTTCAAAAGCATACTGATAGATTACCCTGTTCAGCTTGAAGTTGGGGTCAGACCAGGCAAGGCGAGTTGTAGTAAACAAGCTTACTCCGCCACCTTTTGGATTGAGGATCACCCATTCTCCCGCAGAAACTATGCCCGGTTCATCGAAGCGGCTGAATTCGCAGGTAGCTGTAATAAATAAGGGCATTTGGTCGAAATTATTCCAGGAATTAATTGTAGGGATATCCAGGATGCTCTCGTGAGCCCACCCATTTTCGCCGCCATGACCGGTATAATTAATGATACTACAACTGGTATTATCTAAAATGTTTGCAACATTTGTATTAGCAGGATTTCCGGGGGCATCTTCCCCGCCCTGACTGCCATCGTATAATTCATGTACCGTAGTGTAATTAT
>JAHJRE010000004.1 GCA_018831055.1 Bacteroidota bacterium | reverse complement strand
GTTTACGTTCAGAATTACCAGCAGGCTTTGGGTAATACGAACACCGACCTTGATCCTGAAGAAGAATCCGGTGAGGATTGATCGTAACTGTATTCTTATTATTTTTTCAAAAGGTCCCTGATCTCAGTAAGCAGAACTTCTTCTTTGGAAGGAGCCGGAGGGGGTGCGGGCTTGGCTTCTTCCTTTTTTTGCATTTTGTTCATTCCCTTAATGACCAGGAAAATTGCAAAAGCCACGATGATGAAGTCGATCAGGGTGTTAATGAATACACCCAGATTCATTGATACAGACGGGATATCACCGTTAGCTTGCCTGAGTACTATGGCAATTTCCGAAAAATCGATATTTCCCACCAGAAGTCCGATGGGTGGCATCAACACATCCCCGACGAAGGATGAAACGATCTTGCCGAAAGCGGCGCCGATCACGATACCTACAGCCATGTCGATAACATTGCCGCGCATGGCGAAAGCTTTGAATTCTTTCATGAAACTCATAAAGGATCCTCCTGTAATTTATTTGTTAAGAATTGGGTTGCAAAATACCATCCAAGTAATAAGAACAAATCAAAGCATTACTTTGCTTGTTTTTAAAGGAATAATATTAGTGATTTTTTCTAAAATTTCAGGAAAAAAGATCGCTGATTTCCTGCCTGTTTGTTTTCCCTTCCAGGAAGATGTTGTGGTATTGAACATTGGCAGAAAAAGCCCATTTTGCAGCTTCAGGATTACGGGTCATTTTGGTGGTTTTGATGATTCGTCTGGTGAGTGCTTTGCTGTTGTATAGTTTTTCCCAGGATTCGGTTGTGATTGCATTAAATTCGTCCGGATCCATATGCAAAGGCTTGTAAGTAAGCTGTGTAGTGGTGCATCGCTCCCAATCTTTAGGATAATTGGTATAAAGGAGCCTGTTTTGGGTCTTCAGGCGATCGTAAAGCACTGTTCCGGGTAAGGGAGTGAGTACGGTGACCTGCATGGCATCCACATCTGAGTTAAGGATGTAATCGGCTCGATTTCTGATGGTTTCAGCCGTATCACTTTCAAGTCCGAAGATAAAAGCCCCGAGTACGGCAATACCTGCATCGTGGATATTCTTGTAAATCCGGTCGAAGTTTTCCACGCCTATTTTGTAATTAACGCTTTTATTCATGGCAGCAAGCTGGTCAATCACCTCCGATTCAATACCCAGGAAGATCATCTGGCATCCTGCAGCCGACATCAGGTGGAGAAGCTCCGTGTCTTCTCCTACATTCATGGAAGCAGAGCAGAACCATTGCTTCCTGATGCCCGAATCAATGATCATCCTGCACATAGTTTTTATTCTTTCCGACGATTGTCTGGAGTACCCGGTAAGGTTATCGTCTACGAAAGCAACCCTTTCCTGGGGTATACTTGTATACTCCTTAATCACATCTTCCAGTGGACGAAAGCGGTATTTTTTACCGTTAAAGATATGCACGGAACAGAATTCACAGGTCATGGGGCAACCACGGGTCGTCTGTATGCTTCCCATACCATAACCCGGATGATACAGGTCTATCCTGGGCATGGGTGATTTCTTCATTTCAAGGAGTTCTCCTTCATAAAAATCCTTCAATTGCCCATGCTCAAAATCCCTGATCAGGTTTTCCCAGATGCTTTCGGCTTCCCCTTTCACAATGGTATCGACATACAGAGCAGCTTCGGAGGGCATCATGGATGCATGAATGCCACCCAGGACGGTTGGTATCCCGTTCCTGCGGTATATTCCTGCAATCTCATAAGCACGGTTTACATTGGCAGTCAGGGCGGTGAATGCCACGAGGTCGGCTTCCCGGTATTGAAAAGGCTCAAAGATTTCATCCAGGATCTCCACTTCCCAGTGGCTTGGTGTTAATGCAGCCAGAATACCCAAAGATATAGGTGGATAGACCGATAAAAGTTCGTTGGTCACAACCAGGCTCCTTTTATTCAGGGGGTTGATCAGGATTAACTTATATCTTTTATTACCCATTGATTTATTTAAAAAAGTCGCGGGCGTCTATCGGTTCCCGTAATCCTTCAAAAAACATGTTATAGTATTGAACGTTCGAAGCATAGGACCAGGTAGCGGCAGTGGGATTTTGTGTTGATTTGATGGTTCGGATAAACCTTTTTCTTAATGATTTTTCGTCATACAACCTGGCCCAGGAATCGCGGATGACTTCTTCAAACTCATCCACTGCCATATACCGGGGCTGAAAAACCAGTTCTGAGAACGAGTGCCTTTCCCAGTCTTTCGGGTAATCGGTGTAAAGCAACCTGCCATCATCTTTAAGTCTGTTATACAGGATGGTTCCGGGTAATGGGGTGAGTATGGTTGTTTGAATGGCATCCACACCTGATTCCAGGATGTAATCGGTGCGGTGGCGGATGGTTTCGGCCGTATCGGTTTCCAGTCCGAAAATAAAGGCTCCCAGGATGGAAATACCATGTTTATGGATGGTGTCGTATATCCGGGCGTAATTATCAACACCGATTCTGAGATTGGTTTTCTTGTTGACCATCCGCAGTTGTTCGATGTTTTCCGATTCAATACCCAGGAAGATCATCCTGCATCCGGCTTTAGCCATATATTCAAGCAATTCCTCATTTTCTCCTATGTTCATGGAGGCGGAGCAGAACCATCCTTTGTCAATACCTTTATCAATGATCCCTTTGCAGATCTCAATGATCCTGTCGGCTGAAGCTTTGGAATATCCCACCAGGTTATCATCCACAAAATAGACCCTGTCCTGGGGGATTCGGGCATATTCTTCAATCACATCTTCTACGGGGCGAAAGCGGTATTTGCTGCCATTGAACGTATGTACCGAGCAAAATTCGCATTTCATCGGGCATCCACGGGTTGTTTGTATGCTGCCAAATACATATTTCGGATGATAAAGTTCAATGCGGGGACTTGGGGAATGGAGCATTGACATCAGTTTACCGTGGTAAATATTTTTTAGCCTTTTTTTCTCGAAATCCTCAATCAATACGCTCCATACATTTTCAACTTCTCCTATCACTACTGTATCGGCATATTGTAACGCTTCATCGGGCAGCATGGAGACGTGGATCCCTCCAATGACGGTTGGCACCTTGTTTTTACGGTATATTTCCGCAAGTTCATAAGCCCTGTTCACCGACGATGTCAAAGCAGTGAAGGCAACCAGGTCGGCTTCTTTATATTCGAATGTGTCAAAATTCTCATCCAGGATCTCAACGTCCCAGTTTTCCGGGGTGAGGGCGGCAATGATGCCAAAGGCCATGGGAGGGTATATGGAGGCCGGATCGAGGATAAGGCCGGCACGCCGCCGGTTCAGTGGGTTAATGAGTAATAGCCGGTATTTCTTTTTTGCCATGATTTTTATCCGGGATATTGCTAAGTCAGACAAATTTAATAATAACATGGAATCGAGGGGAATCTATGGATATTATTTGTAATTTTCAGCATTAAGTTTTATTGAAAAATGCGCATTGCTGTTATAGCTCCCATGATCCAGCTTGATTCTTATCATCTGGATCTTACAGTCAGACTGAAGGAAAACGACAGGGAAGTCACCCTCGACTCATTATATCAGCTTGCTTTACGTGATTTTGAGACGGAAAAGGTTCCCTGGGAGCTTAAACACGAAGATGACATACCTGCTGCAGGGTATTATCTCACGGCTTTACTTCGTAAGGAAGGTTATATGGTTTACCTCTCTAATAATGCCGGAAAGGAATCAATAAAGGAAATGGAGGCTTTCGGACCGGATATCGTGTGCATTTCCACTACGATGATTGTTTCCATATTGACGATAAGGGAAATTGTACGGCAGATCAGGAATCTGATGCCGGATGTATTCATTATTGCAGGAGGAGTTTTTATTTGGAAGAATTTCCTGGCATATCAGGGAATGCATTATGATACGATCAAAGATCTGGAGGATTATAATCTTTTCCATTCACGCAACAGCAGTATGGGAATTGACGCTTATGTTGCCGCACCGCATGGAAGGGATTCGTTGTTAAGACTGCTTGAAGAGTTTAAAAAGGGGAGAATGGCCTTTTATGAACAGATACCCAATCTGATCCTGGCAAGGCCACCAGGGTTTTATCATACCATCAGAGAGGAGGAAAACATTGACTTTGACAATGATTTCATCCATTGGGAGTATATTGACAAGATGCCTCTGCGCATTCCTTTGCGTACATCCATCGGATGCCCTTACAGGTGCCGTTTTTGTGATTTTTGTGTTTTATATCCCGGGATATTTCTAAGATCATCCGAAAGCCTGCAGAAGGAAATATCCATGATCAGGGCAAAACTGGGCCAACAGATTGCCGTGATACATATCACTGACGATAATATTTTCATCAATCAAAAAAGGCTGGATGAGATATGTAATTTATTCGGACAACAGGATGATTTCCATTGGATTGCATTTATGAGGGCTTCTTCCATTAAGGAATCGAACGTAGATGCAATAAAAAGATCGGGTTTGCTGATGGCATTTCTGGGAGTGGAGTCGGGTGACCGGGGACAACTCCGGAGAATGAGGAAATCCTTGCAATTGCACGAACAAAAAAGAGGGATTGAACTGTTGGATAACGCGGGGATTTCTATCCTTATGTCGCTGCTGATAGGGTTTCCGGGAGAGAATAAGGAAACCATCAGAAATACCGCGGATTTTATCAATAGCCTGGATCTTCGTCAGATGGTTACAACCTATCAGATGTTCCCCATGAATATTTTTCCTCTGAGCGATCTCGGAAATCCTGAATTCAGGAAAAAGTTCAGTTTGACCGGTAACGACAGGGAATGGAGCCATGCGACAATGACCGGCAAAGAAGCACCGTCATATGGTTATGATTTATTCAGACAGGTTGAAGCGGTACCTTATCATTATTACGATGAAAGCCATTTCTTCAACCGTGGGGTATTTACCCTTGAGGAAAGAATCAATCTTTTCCGGCTCAGGCACGATTTGACCATAAATTGTATTGAAAAACAATCCCGGCAGAAAAAGACATCTCTTATCCAGGAGATGTTAAAAGTTATGGGCTTTGATCCTTTATTGGTTACGGATGAAGTAGCTGATATGTTTTACGTGAAGGAGCAGGCGCATTTTAAAATAATCAGGAAGTAATTTTCCCCTGATACAAATCCCAAACAGGGAAAATCATATCATAATCGTTCCAGTTTAGATTCCCGTTAACAATATCGAAATCCTGGAATAAAGTTTCATTGAGGTATTTTTTAATTTCAGGATGATTTGATTCTTCAATAAATGGTTTAAAATCAATAGTTTTTTCAGTACCATCATCGAATTGTATCTTAATTCTCCAATTTTGTAAATATTCAGCCTTGACAATGGTTACAATTTTGGAATAATCTTCTCTATATTCTTCAAGAATTTTCATTTGATTCTTTTTGTAATCCTTTCAAAATTAACATTTTTATGGTAAACAAAATAATCTACCCACTTTTTAACTATATTGTTGCCATAACTTAAAAGAAAAGCTTTAAAGTTTACTAAATCATTCCCTTGAAGGGGTTTGTTGCCCCTAACTTCCTTGATTCTTATTTCAACGATTTTACCTTCATTAATTATAAATTCAGCTTTGCTTTCAAATGTTCCTTTTCTTGCATGAACATGAACCGGATGATGTTCATTCGAATAGAAAAATATTAAAATCCCAAGGTATTCATATATCTTTGGCATGACAATAGCAAATATAACCATTTTGAACCACAATAGGCACAATAGAGCCCATTAGATTTGTGATTTTTATATTTTTCTACTGTGACTATTGTGGTTAATAAATATTTAACAGAATTGATTAATAAATCGGAACGAAAAACACCAATATTCTTCATTCTAGGCCGCCCCCGAACCGGCACGACCCTGCTATTGAAACTTTTCGATGCCCACCCGAACGTAATGATCCCCTGGGAATCCCAGTATATCGTCAATTTATATCCCAGGTATGGCAAGCTGACATCCTGGACAAAAAATGACCTGGAAGACTTTTACAACGACCTGGAAGCTACCTGGCAGTTTAAATTCTGGGATCTGGACCATGTGAAGCTTAAAGAGGACCTTCTGGCGCTGGAGGGAGAGATCAGCTACCCGGAGATCTGCAAGTGGATTCATCAGCAAAGCCGTTCTATGTATCCTAAGAAAGAGATTGAATGGATAGGTGACAAGAACCCGGGATATACGATTTATGTTGATCGGTTGAAAAAGATCTTCCCGGAAGCAAAGTTTATCTTTATCAACCGCGATTACCGGGATAATTTTGTTTCCATCCGCAATGTGGATTTCGAGCTTCCGGTGGTTTCTATTACAACCTATAAGTGGAAATATTTTTACAAAAAGGCATTGAAAGCAAAAGAAAGGTTTCCTGATGATGTGTTGCTTCTTCGCTACGAAGATCTGGCAGCCGAACCGGAAAAATATTTTGGCAATGTTTGCGTGTTTCTCGGATTGGATTCTGTCCCGGAGGTTTTTGAATTCCACAGGAAGAAAGAGGAAGCGGAAGCTTTACTCCGCACCGAACGTTCAAAGATCCACCATGCCAGCCTCATGAACCCGATCAATACCGGACGGATAAGGCTGTGGGAAAAGAAGATGACGGAAAAGGAGATCCGCATGGCAGACCTGGTGGCGGGGAGATATGCGGAAAAAGCCGGCTATGAAAGAAGATTCCAACGATCTGGACTTTTGACATGGCTGCAGTCGCTTCCGGGTGTGTTTTATGCGCGGTTTATTTATTGCATCACACCTATCGTTGATAAGTTACCCTACAAATTGCGGGCGCAGGTATTGAATAAAGGGCCGCTGGTTCTTGTAAAGCTCTTTTCAGGTTTTTTCAAAATGCGTAGCTCAGGGCATTGGATTCTGTATTCTGTATTCTGTATTCTGTATTTGCAATAGGATTTTCAATTTTCAATTTTCAATATTCTATTTTCGATGACATGGAAAATTGTACATTTCTGATTGTCAATAACATTAAAAATACAGAATACAGAATACAGAATTGACAATCAATATTGTTTTTCAAGGTCACACCGTAACCTTTTCGTAAACTCCTCCGCACCGACCGGATTCAGGTGATCGGCATCGAAAAAGTACTCCGGATGATCGAAATACAGATCGTGATAATCAAGAACCTGAATGACATTTGGATATTTGGAATAGATTTTTTTGATACTGTCGTATATTAATTCAACGGGAATCATTTGAGAGACATCCTGGAAATATTCCTTGGTGACAGGCGCTCTCAGCAGTATAACGTTTACATCATGCTGCCGGCATTTTTCCAGGATCATTTCAAAATAAATGGCAACAGATGAGTCGAAATATGCATCTTTAGCAAAATAAATGGAGCTTTTTTGTCTGGCACGGTGCATCCTTTCTGTGGAATCGACCGGGATTGCATCTGACCAGTCGTAGGTTGATTCGTCAGACAAAATTCCGACTCCTTCCGGTTTGTTGTATGCGAAATTTTTAAAGTTCCTGGGAGGCCGGTAACCATGATGGAGTTCCAGCTTTCCAATTTTTACGAGATAAACCAGCGAAAGCTTAAAATCGCGATAATTCCCCGCATACGAGAAGAACCTGCCTTCTACCCAATTGGCCAGAACATCACGGTCGTCTTTGATCCTGGCAAGTTCGAAGAAATCCAAATATTTCACCCAATAGGAATTATGCTCAAAATAGTTGGCAGCCCTGGGCCCGAACGATGACAAATCGATATACAAGAGGAGGTTTTCCGGTTTTTTTTCTGTGTTTTCCAGGATGTATTTCAACTTGTAATAGGTCTGCACGTAATTCTCGGCCGGGCTGAAGTAGTTATAACTGTTTTCCAGGATGTAGGTGTTGACGGTGTTATGGGAGTTGCCCATGGAAAGATAGGTCAGAGTATCGTCATATTCCAGGAAATCCTTGTCTTTGGCATTGTTCAGGATGTTGTGCACCACAAAATTTTTATACACCTGATCCAGCAGGATGTTGGCTGCAATCAGAACCAGGATGAAGGTCAGAGCCCGTATGTAAAATCTCCTGTGCATCAGAACTGAAAATATATGAATTGTTGTTGTTGGTTGATAATGCCAAAGATCAGCACATAGAAAATAAAACCGATATATATCGACCAGCGTAACCAAATGGGCTTAGCCGCAATGACCTTCACGAGGTTATTCCTGGAATGATACCATTCAGCCCAAAGCAACAAAACAATTTGCAGGATGGCAAACATGATCTCATTGTCTTTCAGGATGTCAACCAGTGACCGGCTGAAATTATCGAAGATGAATGAATTTTTGATCATGAGAAAGCTTTCCTGGAGTGAAGAAGCTCTGAAGAAATAAACCGAAAATACCAGGATGGAAAATGTAATCAGGATGCTGAGGGAATTCAGGATAAATGGAGCTTTTGTTAATCCCATGCGATGGAAAAAGACTTTCCTGGGTTCTTTGGTAAGGTCGTCGGCCACCAGCAGAACTCCGTGGATGAGCCCGAATACGATAAAGGTCCAGTTGGCACCATGCCACAAACCCATCAGCAGGAAGGTGATGATGATGTTTAGCTGCAGTCTCCAAACCCTGACTTTGTTGCCGACTTTATCAGGAAGAGAGAAGTAAAGGTAATCCCTGAACCATGTTGTAAGGGAGATATGCCATCGGTTCCAGAAATCGGTAAGCGATTTAGCGATCAGCGGCCGGTTGAAGTTCTTCATCAGTTCGATACCCATGAGGCGTGCGGTTCCGCGGGCGATATCGGTATAGGCTGAAAAGTCGCAATAGAGCTGGATAGCGAAAAGCACGGTTGCAAGGATGACCGGCAGCCCGGTATGTTCACCAGGGTTGGCATAGATGCTTGTGACATAGATCCCGATGCGGTCGGCTATGACGATCTTCTTGAAAAAGCCCCAGAGCATGAGCTTTGAACCGCTGATAAGATTTTGCGGGTTGAATGGTTTATTCTCATGAAGTTGTGGAAGCAGGTTGGTGGAACGCTCTATGGGTCCGGCCACCAGTTGCGGGAAGTATGAAACATACAGTGCGAAGCGGCCCAGATGTTTCTCCGGCCTGGTGATACCCCGGTATATATCGATTGAATAGGAAAGGGTCTGGAAAGTATAAAAAGAGATACCAACCGGCAGAAGTACCTTCAGTTCGGGTATCCTGTAAAAGATGTTCAGGTCGCCTAAAAGCACATTCACATTATCACTGAAGAAGTTTAAGTATTTAAACCCCGCCAGGATACCGAGATTTACGATGATGCTGAATACCAGGTAAGGTTTTTTCTTCTTCCTCGACCCGGCCTTTCCCATTTGCAGTCCTGCCCAGTAATCAACCAGGGTGGAAACCATGATCAGGATCACGTACTCTGCTTTCCACGACATATAAAAAAAGTAGCTGGCAGCAAGCAACAGCAGCCATCTCCATTTGTGGTTAAGGGCATAATACAACGCCACCACAATGGGGAAAAAGATAAGGTACTCCAGAGAGTTGAAAAGCATGCTTGTTATATTGTCACTGCAAAGAAAGGGAATAATTGGTAATTCTGAATTCTGTATTCTGTATTCTGTATTGTCAATAGGATATGCAATTGGAAATTTGCTATTTACAATGCATTGACAATATTACATTGCACATTGTCCAATTGCAAATACAGAATACAGAATACAGAATTGCCAATTAATTCGGTATTTTTGCCGAAACACAGATCATGGCTCGCAAAGGTCTTTTCACCGATATCATGAGCGTTATGAGCAGCAACGTGGTGGCTATTGCCAGTGCGCTGGCAGTGAACATCATCTTGTCGAGGCAGCTCGGACCGGCGGGTTTCGGGATATATACGGTCATTATGGTTGTGCCGATGATCGTGATCAGCCTGGTTCAGCTAGGCATACGAGCTTCGGCTATTTATCATATAGGGAAGGAGAAGGAGAATACGTCCCGCTTTGTTTCAGCCATCATGGCGGTTTTGCTGATCTCTTCATTTGCCGGGATGCTGATCTCCGGAGGAACGTTTTTCTTCATGGGACGGGAGGAGCATGGCACGGCCATTATTCTTACCGTGATGTTTATCATTCCCGCCCACCTGGCGGCTTTGTTCTCGGGAGGGATATTTCTGGGTCAGGAGCAGATACGGCGGGCCAACATCATCCGGTGGTTACCGGTACTGCTGGATCTTATCCTGGTCGTTGTGTTTGTGTACTTCCTGAAATGGAAAGTGCAAGGCGCATTGCTCGCATTACTTATTGCATATGCAGCGGTTTCTTCCTGGGCCATTATCACAGTTAACAGGGAGCACCCGGCCGGTATCCGTTTCGATCTTCCGGTGATCAAAAGGATTGTTGGCAAAGGGATCGTTTTTGCTATGGCCTTTTTTATCATACAGTTGAATTACCGTATCGATATCCTCATCCTGGAAAGCCTTACTACGGCTCAGGAAGTAGGATATTATTCCCTGGGGGTCTCTATCGGGGAAGTGCTGTGGCAGTTGCCGCTGGCCATTGGTATCGTACTGATGAGCCGGACGGCCAATGCAGAGGACCAGGATGAAATGAACATCACCACCGCAAAGTTGCTGAGGTTGTCATTCCTGGCTGCATTGCTGGCATCCATCGTGTTGTTCCTGCTGGCACCCGTGCTGGTACCCTTGATCTGGGGAAAAGAATTCCTTCCCAGCGTGCCTTTATTGCAGTATATCCTTCCCGGGATATTGTTTTTCAGTGTTTTCAGGATCATCGGAAGCCGTTTGTCGGGGATCGGGAAGCCGGAAATTGCTATCTATGTGTTTGCCCCGGCATTGGTGTTGAATGTGATCTTAAATTACTGGTGGATACCGCTTTACGGGGCTATGGGCGCGGTGATGGCGACAAATGCCAGCTATATTCTGGGCTCGGTAGCGTTTCTAATCGTATATTCGAATGTGGTTGGCATGCCGGTGAGGGAGATTGTTAAATATAGAATCAGTGATTTTAGATTTTTCACCAGAGATTACACGGATTAACACAGATTATGAATGAAAATTGCCAATAATGATGTATACATTGTATAAAAGGTTAATGAAATAGTTTGATAGTATCATTTAACCAATCAAATAGAAATCTGTGCAAATCCGTGTAATCTGTGGTGAATAAAAACAATATGAAACCAGGAACGCCTTTTTTCTTTATCATTGGCCGGCCCCGGTCCGGCACCACCCTATTGCGCTTTCTTTTTGAGGCTCACCCGAATGTATTGGTCCCGCCGGAATGCCCAGTCATCCTCAGTCTGTACAAGAAATACCAGAAGCGGAAATTCTGGAAGGCGAATGATATTGAAGAGCTGGTGCAGGACATCCTGAAGCAACGATATTTCGAAACCTGGCTCATCACCGAAGACCGGCTTAGGGAAAGACTTATGGAATGCCAGGGAGCAAATGATTTTTGGAGCATCCTGGAAACATTGTACCTCAGTTATCAATCTGTATTTCCCAAAGAAGATATCCGGCTTATCGGTGATAAAAACCCGGCATATTCGCTGTATATCAAACGCATCCAACAACTATATCCCGGGTCAAAGTTCATTTATATCAATCGTGATTACCGTGATAATTACCTTTCTCTTATCCGGGTGAATTTTGAGGTGCCGGTAGTTCCGCTCGTTGTTTACCGGTGGAAATTTGCCTATCGTCAGTTCAGGAAGTTACAGAAGCAGAACCCCGGCAGGTTTTATTACCTGCGATACGAGGATTTGGTGGAAGACGCGCAGGAGCATTTTGCACGGCTTTGCAGTTTTCTGGACATACCTTATAATGAGGAAGTTTTTGATTTTCACAGGAAGAAGCAGGAGTTGGAATCGGCATACGGCAATTCGGACGAGCTGAAGTATATCCATCAGAGCCTGCTGAATCCGATCAGCGCGAAGAATATAGGATCCTGGAAGGAGAAGATGACGGAGAAGGAGATCAGAAAGGCTGACCTGGTTGCGGGGAAAGCGGCAGAGGAAGCAGGTTACAGGAGACAGGTCACAAGTCACAATTTCTGGTTAGCTATTAAGTTATTTCCTTTGCTTTCCTATGCAAGAATGATGTATGCATTGATGTTGTGGGGGGAAAAGTTACCTTATGGCATCCGGAATGCCTTGCTGGAGCTGCTGAGTATTTTCCTGAAAACCTATTGGTGGCTGAATAAAAAGAAATTCAGAAAGGTGTAGGTTCAATATAAATGTATTTCCCTTCGGGTGTGTCTTCCTCCGACTTTATAAATTCCCTGTTCATCTTTTCTTTCATGAAATCATAAAGCCCCGATCTGATGTCCTCGTTGTTATAGAAAATCCAATGATCTCTCCCTCTGTCTTCGGAAAGCAGGCTGGCGGCCTGGATAAGTTTTCTGGCTTTTTTAATAAAATTCTCCCGGGTAAGTTTGTATTCCTGGTTGTATTCATTTTCCTGTCCTTCCATTAGTTCGTACCCCAGGTGAAGGTTCAGCCTTTTAGCCCTTTCGTTGTCGTGGAGCGTTTTTATATACGATTTTCTCGCATCAAACAGGAAAAGATTGGTTTCCAGGAGGAGGAGGGAGGCCCAGACAGGCACAAAGGTCTCGTAATATTTATCATCCCACAGGAAAATCCCGCCTTCCGACGATTGATCATCGTAATTGGCTTTGGAAGTATTGATCAGTCCGATTTTCTCCCCTTCAAATTCGATGATGAAATAGAAATTATAGAAGTCGTTAATGGATTCAAACCATTTCTTTTGCATCTCCGGGGTGATCTCCTCCCTGTATTCCATGAATTGCCTGATTTGCTGTGAGTTTCTCCATTGCCTTACCATTTCGATATCATCTTCGGTAAGCCTGGAAAGGGTTATGTCGTATTTGTGGAGTTGCATGACTGTTATATTGTTATATTGTTATATTGTTATACTGTTATATTGTTATATTGTCTGCCAGGGTGAAGGCTCAGTTTAAGATCTCAGATCTAAGATCTGAGATCTGAGATCTGAGATCTGAGATCTGAGATCTTCATCCGCCTCCGAGGATTAAGTTTGTTGCCGTGATCCACTTTGATGCGTCTGACAGGAAGAACACGGCGGTGTTGGCGACATCTTCCGGTTCGCCCAAACCCAGAAGCTGTTGAGCTTCAATTTTGTCGACGGCTTCCTGGGAATAATTTGTTGCTGTTTCATCCAGCATGGGTGTTCTTACAAAAGCCGGTGCTATGCAGTTGGAACGGATCCCTTTGGGTGCCAGTTCAACAGCCAGGGTTCGTGCATATCCTTCCAATGCTGCTTTTGCGCTGATGTACATCGCTCCGCCGACAAAAGGGTAGCGCGTTGAGATGGAAGAAATGAACAGCAGAGAGCAATTGTTTTTTTCAAGCTTTTTCTTTGCCAGCAAACGGCTTGTGAGCATAACGGATGCATCAAAGCTGATGCTGAAAGTCTTTTTCAGGATCTCCTGTGTAACAAACCGGGCTGGGTTGAGGTCGGAGATACCGGTGCTGTAAATTACCCCGTTCAGAACAGGCAGTTGCTCTGTGAGCTTGTCGATGTCTTCCTGCTTTGTAAGATCAGCAGCTATTTGTAAATGACGATCACCTTCAAGGCTGTCAAATGTTTTCTGCAGTTTTTCAGGATTCCTTCCGGTGGCAATCACGGTACCTCCATACCGGCTGATGGTTATGGCGCATTGCCGGCCCAACCCGGAAGAAGCTCCGGTTATTAAAATTATTTTTCCTGTAAGATCAAAAGCGTTCATTGAATATTATATGGTTATATGGTTATATGGTTAATGACTTTGGATTCTGGGCGCTGGATGTTTCAGGTTACAAGTTTCAATCCATTCTCACCTCTCACCTCTCATCTCTCATCTCTCATCTCTTTTCTCCCTTCTCCCCTCTCCCCTCTCCCCTCTATCCTCTATCCTCTCCCCTCTATATCTCCACAATCTCCGGGCACACGATCCTGTCCAGTTCCACCAACGCTGTTCCCCATGATAATCCAATCCCGAAAGCTGTTAAAACAAGGTTAAGTTTTTTACTTGTTATTTCATCCCTTAGTTCTGAGATGATAGTCAGGGGAACAGAGGCTCCGCTGGTATTTCCATACTTTTGGATGGAGTAGGGGACCTTTTCTTTATCCACTTTCAGCATCTTACGCAAAGTTTCGTTAATCAGTTTGTTGGCCTGGTGGAAAATGATGTAGTCAAAGTCGTCGACCGATTTTTCGGCGTATTTCAGGGTTTTTTTGATGTTCGGGACGACCTCTCTGAGCGAAAAATTAAATACTTCAATGCCGTCCAGGACAACGTGCATCCTGGTTCTGTATATACCTTTGCCGTATTTCCTGAACTCCAGTGATCTTTTCCCGAACAGATTACGCACTCCTCCGTCCGGTATCATGATGGCTTTATGTCCGGCACCATCGGTTTGCAGGTTGAACGGGATGGCAGGAGCGGTTTCATCGTATTCGATGGCAGTCACTGTGCCGGAATCTCCGAATAAAGGATAGGTGCTTTTGTCCCTGTAGGATGAAGTAACATTGGAAAGATCGCCGACCAGCAGCAAAGCTTTGGTGATCTGTCCATTGCTCATCAGGCTGCCTATCATGGAAAGCCCGTAAACGTAGCCGGAACAACCCAGGTTAATGTCGAGTGCCAAGCAGGTTAGCGGGAGGCCAAGCCTGTCCTGCAGGATGGGGGCAGTTGCCGGTACAATGTAATCACCTGATTGTGTGACCAGAATCAGGGCCTGAATATCGTTTTTGTCCCATTTGAGATCTTCCAGTAGTTTTTCCGTTGCAGCAAAACAAAGGTCGGAGGTGGTCATGCCTTTGGGTGCGTGGCGTTTTTTTTCCACGCCGATGTTTTTAATGACCGATTCGCGGTCTTTCACCGGGATCCATTTGTAATCGCGGTTGCTTACCTCATTTTTTGGCACGGCTGCTGCCATACCTTTGATGCGTATGTTGGGGACGGAGAATATTGCCATAAATATTATGCTTTATGCAAAAATAGATTAAATAAACTTTTTTTGAATGGAATAAACAAATTAATGGATATGAATATTGGGAAACATTAACAAAAAGTCACAGGTTGCAGGTTGCAGGTTGCAGCTCATCACTCAATACCCATACTCAAACTACCTACAGCATGAAGCCTGTATCCTGTAACCTGTAACTAATTGTTAATCTATCCCTAAATTAAATACTTTAAAGCACCTGCAAAAATTCTTTTGTTGTTATAACCTTTGTTTTTATTCCCGGGTAAAGTGACTCTAAGGAGTAAAATGCTTTAGGTCGTGTTTGATTGCTCCATTTCACTTCTATAGCTTCAGTTGTGCCATCGTGCTGGACAATGAAATCAACCTCTGTTTTATTTGCTGTTCGCCAGAAATTAATCCTGTCAAGAGAATAAAAATCATTTGAAAGCAGCTCTGTCAGATAAAAATTTTCAAATAAGCTACCTTTATCTGTCCGGATTTCTAATTCATTGAAATTATTCAATATAAAATTTCTCAATCCTAAATCAAGAAAGTACAGTTTTGGTGTCTTTGTAATCTCCTTAATATGCTTTCTGTGAAAAGGATATATTCTTTTACAAATAAATGTATGTTCGAGTATATTGATGTATTCTTCAGTTATTCCCCGTGAAATACCTAATGAATTTGAGATTGATTGGATGTTAAGCAAATCACCTGTTTGTGCTGCAGCACGAATTAAAAACTTGTTGTAGGTTTCTACATCTTTTATTTTAATAAAGTCAACAAGGTCTTTTTGAACATAGGACTGAAAGATGTCTTTGATTCTCAGTTTTTTTTCGATGGGTTGGATTGCTTTTGCAACGGCCGGATAGGATCCATATAAAAGGATATTTTTTAGTGTTTCTTCACGGGTGGATGGCCTGGCAAAATCCAGATATTCCTCAAATGTTAACCGGTTTATGTTGAAATTCCTGACACGCCCGGCCAGGTGTTCCTTTGTTTTTGCTCTTATTTCTAGTTGGGATGATCCGCTAAAGATGATTTTAATGTTTCGCTTTAAATCAAATAGCTCCTTTAGAAATAATCCCGGAGAGTTTAAACGTTGTATCTCGTCAATAAAAATATATTTCTTCTCAGGGTCATCTCCAATGAATTGGAAAAATTCCGGAATGTTTGAAAAAAGTGACTGTAACTTAAGATCATCAAGGTTGAAGTAAAATATATTATTCACACGAACATTGTTTTTTAGCAGGTTTTCAATGATCAGATAAATCAAAGAACTTTTACCTACCTGCCTGCTGCCTGTTAGACCCAAAATCAATTCGTTTTCAAGGTTGTCCTTCAATACTTTAAATATTTTTCTCGTGTTGAGGTGAAATGGCATTGTATTGTCTTTGCGCCATGGATTCTGAAGGTCGAAAATTTGTTCTATCATACAAACCAGATATTATTTTACTAAATTACAAAAATTATCTAGATAATAATCACATTTTCTAAAAAATTATCTGGTTTAATCTGTGTAAATCTGCGTAATCTGTGGTTAGTTTTTTACCACGGATTCCACAGATTAACACAGATTTTGATTGCTTTGGTTATTTTTAATAGTAGAAGTAAGGTTTGAGGTTTATTGTGACCTAAAAATATTGGTGAAAGATTCAAAAATGTTCTTACACAGGGTTTTATCTGTAATCCCGAATATTTACCATGAAAAATTCAATTTGAATTTGAAATATTCATGGTAATTGCTATATTTGTAGTATGATAAAGAGAAACCTGGAATCGAAGATATTGGATAGCATTAGTTATTTTCCTGTAACAGGATTAATCGGACCAAGACAAGTAGGTAAAACAACACTGGC
>JAHJRE010000003.1 GCA_018831055.1 Bacteroidota bacterium | reverse complement strand
TTTGATGAATAACAATATTGGATAATGATTTCTCAAAATACCTTCTCCAATCGGGAAGTTGAATAACAATGCTAAATAGCCCAAAAATAAAAATCGTTGTTCCTAACATTGACACAAAGTCACTAATAGAAATCCCACAAAAGTGTATTTTAGACAAATGTATCGATATCAGAATCATAATGATTCCTAATAGGATGAATATCAAACCTGATATAAAAGGTTTTTTTAAATAATTTTTAATTTGCATTATGGCTTATCTTATTAATAATAATTTGGAGTTCAAAAGTAATAATTCATAAACGTAAAGATATTATACAGGTATTATTTCAATATGTTTCAAAAATCTTTAAGTAAGATAGTGCATACTTTATACCCCAAAATATTTTTAATAATGTTTTTTAATTAGAGGGCAAAGAAAATGTCTACTCTACGTTCCAGTTGTTAGTGTATGTATTTTCTCCACTTGTCCAGCAGATCGAACAATTCATTGATCATATTTGCAGTCATGCGATAAAAATATTGAAGTTGTGCGAAAAAAAGAAGCAAAAAGAAGGAAACAAAGAAATACTTCATAGGGGAATGGGGTGAAGAAGAGGGAGAGATTTGGTTAAGGTTATAGGGTCCATGCCAATGATTATAACTTAGCTTTAAATATACTCCCCAAAATAGCCATGGCTTTATTGAAGAGAAGAAATTAATGATCTGAGTGAATCTTCAATTCTTTTGTCGATTATATATTTATTTCTTTTTACCTTTATATGTCTGAGCATAAAACCTTTGAATTAAACTAATAACTCGAAAATATGTTTTGGTTTATTACTCTTGCAAGCTCATTATTTGTAGCAACGGTTACTATATCTTTTCTTATACTTTATAACCGTAAAAGTGAACCCAAAAAGAAAAATTTAAGCCTCACAGTATTGAGTATTGTAATTACAACAATATTTACTGCCGTGGCTATTATTTTCGCATATCAGCAATACCAGATCAATGAAACCCTTCAGGAAATCCAGCAACAGGAAATCACATACAGAAAGGATTACAATCAAAAATCCCTGAAAATGACCTTTGATGACATTTTCCATCACTATCATAAATTTTATGATGTTGAGCTTTACAGGAAGGCCGATGCTGAAGGAATGGGAAAATACTTAAATGAATTCAGGCGAATGTTTGAAAAAGAAACAATGAATCCGGAGTTGCTTGCCAATGATTCTCTCAGTGATTTGTGGTTTGAAGCTATAAATATTTGCAGACTTCATACATGGCCGAGCGGCTTACCAGAAACAGACAAATTAAACCGTGAATTTTTTTCGGGAGCAACCACTACTTTGGGAAGGATCATTAATGAAATATATTGGATGCTAAATCCTGAAGCATATAAAGCTGCTATAGAAGATGTTGAAAGAAGAAAAAAGGAGGAACAATCAAACGACTCACTGAACAATCTAAAAAAAACAATGCAGGGAGATACAGGCAATAATTGATTTTCAATTGTTGTTTACCAGGTATACTTTTTTAGGTCAGGTTTAAATAATAAGGTGCTCCATCAATTTATTTCGGAGAATAAAATCAAATAATCTAGTGATCACGGAGACAACGAAGAGACCTATTATATATTATATCTTCCCCACGGTAGACACTATTACTATCGAAATTCAATTTCCGATAATATGGCATGTCGTGGTCTTTAGTGTTCTTCGTAGAAGACCAAAAGTGAGCGTTGTAACCTATATCGTCGAAATCGCTACTAGAGTGGTAACCGCCAGGCAACGCGGAAAAACCATAGTCATCTGTCCCATTTCCAGGATTAATCCAGCCACTTTGTGATTTTATTTTTTTTCCGGGATCGCTTCCTGCGAAATCAACCAGTATCTGCCATTCCTGATCCGACGGCAGATGCCAGCCCGCCGGACATGCCATTAAAGCAACATTCCAATCGTAAAGTCTTCCGTACTTTTCACAATGCTTAGCATTGTTTTCATAACACCAACTATTACCAGTCTCGTAATTCAAATTTTCACCCATCCAAACCTGGTTTCCGATCTTCACCCAACGGTACTGCTGACCATCCCTTGAGTCAGTAAAAACACCAAAACCTGATGGTTTAGCCACAATTCTGAATTTCACCTGTCCCTCAAGCTTTTCCCTTTCGGAGAGGACATCCCAGGATATTTTCTTTCCAGCACCGGGCCGGGTATTATCTCCTACAGAACCGCTGACTTTTTGAAGCGGATCCCCCCAGGTTTTACCTCCGTCGGTACTGCAATACACACTTATATTATAATCGTTCTGCGTATCTCCGTTAAGATCGTAGTAAATGTTAATATTCTTTCCTTCCTGCGTAAACCGCACGTTTCTGATTTCCTGGGAGAAGAGTATACCCGGAAACATCAATAAACCCCATAGAATTAATTTAATTTTCATAAAGCTCCTATTTTAACTTCCATGAACTCCAGCTGCTTTCAACTACAGGACTGACCCTTACCACCGGATCCTGCTCCTTGCCGTTTATCCGTAGTGATTCGACTGAGACTTTAATCTTCAGATAATCCGCCATTTCTCCGTAAGTCAGGTCTCCTCCGGTTTCCTGTAGTTTTTTTAAGAGGAAATAGGTGAACATCCCATGCTGCTCATTATCATAGGGAAGGGCGGATTGCTCATTGGTAGTTGCTGAGAAAACCACCATATTCCCGCTTACCAGTTCTTCCTTTGCTTTAACCTTAACCGCTCTTGCAGCCAGCAGACCGGAGTTTCTTCCTCCTCCTGAAAAGCAGGCATCCAGGAAAACCGTCACTCTCTTTGCCCCGGTATTACCAAATTTCGAATACACATCACTTAATCTGATAGCTGAGGACAAATTGGTAGCATCCACATCCACCGGTATTAGATAGGGGATCCGGGTGTTTTCATCAGGAAGTCCATGCCCTGCATAATAAAAGATAAGCTCAGTCTGGGAACCCAGGCGTTTCATTAATTCCGAAACCTTGTCAATCTCCCTTCGCATTTCACCGGATGTTGCATTGATAAGATAAAAAGTATTGATCTCCTCAACACCCAATACACTGTTAGCATAGCGTTTAAAGATCTCGGCATCATTGCGGGCATACTTTACATTAATTTCCGCATTCAGGTTTCCTGAATAATCTTCATTGCCAATAATCAAAGCAATGCGGTGAGGATTCTTTTGTCCGCCCACCGGAATATTTTTATCCACACCTGAGCTTAGGGAAGCCAAGACAATGGCTTTGGGATCTTCCTTTTGTCCTGCCACAACCAGTTTATGATCCGAAACGGTCTGGTTCATTGCCAGGGAGATTTTTTTATCTTCGGCATATTTGCGGTAACTTTCCGAAAGATCATAGTTCAGGTTGATCTGAGCGGGCTGATAGTTGTTATTAGCTACAAAGCTGTATTCCAGCAGGCGTTGTTCCCCGGGATCCAGTCGTTCAATGGTAACGATTTCGTTACCCGACAAGCAAAACATATCACCGGGAACCGGCACGCTTACAACTATGTTTTCCGCTCTACCATGCCCTATATTCTGAACCAGTAATTGTACCTCAAAGGGTCTTCTTTTTTGTATGGTTGTTCCCTGCTGACTGCTAACCTTATAATCCACCACTTTCACCATCGGTGGTGCAAAGGCACGGGTCTCTACCTCCAGATAAAAAGGATCGGAGCCGAATCCATTCAGTTCATCTATGACGAGCGAAAAACTGGCTTTGCCATCAACGGTGCCAAGCGTGGAACTGATCGGAACCTTTATGGATTTTATCTTTCCCGGATCGAGAGTGCCGAGTTTTGTTGATTTGTCAAAAGTCAACCCCGGAGTGGCGTTCGTTTCCGAAATGTTTAACACCATGTTTAAGCCGGGCCCCATTCCGGTGTTCTTCAGTGTAAATTCAAGATAAGATTGTTCATTCGCATTAATAGCACCATTGGCATTATCGTCAATGAACTTGAGTGATCCGGGAACAATCTCCAGAAAAGGAGGCTTGGGAGGATCCTTTGTGATACTCACAAATGCAGATTCGCTTTCTCCTGATATCTCAACCTGGGCATATAAGCCCATTGAAGAAAATACTAAGATGAACAGTACGATCTTTTTCATCATAAGAAAATTTCATTTTCAATGGTATGATGGAACCCACATGTTTTTGATTTTATTACTCTTTTGTTTGTTTTTAGGAAACAAGTGGGTTTCATGACATAAAGGATATTTTTGAATGCAGAAAGATATGAAAAAAACTTTAAATATCTCTATTTCTAATACACAAGACTGAATTTGGTTTGTGCAGGATAAAACTTAGCAGGATGAAGGTTGAAGGAGGCAGGTTACCACTTTTATCATCCTTCTTAGTAAACCCATACAACATATTAGTTTTCAAGGTTTTAACATTCTTTCAGCAATTTTCAATCCCCACAAACATCCAACAGATGATCTTTAGATAGCTTTCCCATCGTTATAAAAGTTACTCCATCCCGCAGGACTTCATCCCTTGGCTCAACTTTATTAAACAATAATTTAATAAAGAAATATTTAGGTCTAAAACTTTCTTATCGGTCTTACAAAAAACTTAGTGTTTTTATCATCTCTGATTTTTTTTCCATCTTTGATGAAGTTGATGCCCCAACTTCTATCCTTTATCTTTGGATCTTCCGTTGAACTCCAATAACATCCACCTGAGAAATTACCAATTTTCGCCTGGCTTCTATATAACTTCTCAAGTTCATTTATTGATGGTAAATACCAATCGTCAAACCCTGACAAGATTAAGTCACTGCACATAGCTGCTGCTCCATTTTTATTGTTGCAATTTTTAGCGATAATAGTTGAATTTACAGCCCCATCATTAAGATCAAAAGCACCTAACTGTTTATTGCAACCCCACTTATATCGATCATTAAGATCATTCTCAGCAGCTATAAGGCCATGCTCCCCTGAATCGTCTATATAAAAAATTATTCCACCATTAAAAGGATCTCCAATTTCATATTGTAACTTTTTTGTTGACGAAAATGACTTATCTTTTTCATTTGTTGACAATTCTGATTTGGGATTTATGATATTAGTAAGCACTTGAGTTATGCATAAAGGGATATATTTTTGTTGTTTTTCACTTGAATACTCTATGCCTATAAAATACCTGCCATTATTCCAATCTATTCCAAAATAATCCCCTTTTTCAGCAGTGCCATGACCTAAATTAAATTCTACTATACCAGCCGAGTCAGTACTTTGTTTTTGAATTTCTTGGAAAACAATCGTACCTTTTGTATTATTTTCGATAATTCTTATCCTAATAGATACTAATTCATCAATTAAAGGATTGCCATTCTTATCATATAAAACCGCAAGATAATTAGCAGGTTGTTGAGCATAAAGGTTAACAATATTAAATCCGCATAAACTCAATAAAAGGATAAGCATAAAAAGCATACCCCTATTTTTAAATCTTAGTTTTTCTTTTTCTTTCATTGTTTAACTTATTTTTGGTAGGTATTAAAACATGTTTATTCAACTAAGAGTCCAAATATATTAATATAAATACAAAATGGATACCTTTTTATATAAACGACCATAGTTTATGATATTTTTACATATTATTGTCCAACCCTCCACCCCCTCCAAACATCCACAATATTAAACCCCGCCTTTACTACCGGGTCCTGTTCCTTTTGATTCATTCGCAGCGAGTTCATGGATACATTTTTACTTACCTGATCAAATAATTCCCCGTAGGTGACATTTCCCTGCGTTTCCTGCAATTCTTTAAGCAAATAATAGGTAAATATGCCATGATGCTGATCGTTCAATGACAGAGCCGATTGAGCTTCATTGGTTGCAGAAAACATCAAAACATTAGAAGGAAGGATGTCCTGTTTGGGGACAACTTTCACTCCTCTTGCAGCAATAAGTCCCTCGCTTCTGCTACCACCGGAAAAACAGGCATCTACAAACAGGATGACCTTTTGAGCACCGGAGGCACTTAGCTTGCTGATGAGGTCTGGGAGCCTAAGTGCAGATGATAGATCGGTGCCTGTGACATCAACCGGAATAATATAGGGTTCTCTGGTAACCTCATCCGGTAAACCATGACCGGCATAGTAAAAAATAATTTCTGAATAGCCTTCAGTGGTAATGGCTTTTTCAGCCATTTTGGCAATTACATTGACCTTTTGGTTCATCTCACCGGCTGTGGCATCCAATAACAGGAAAATATTCTCCCTGGGAATACCAAATACTTTGTTTGCATATTCCATGAATATCCGGGCATCATTTTTAGCAAAACCAACATTGGCCTCGGTATTAAGGTCATGCTGGTATTTCGAATAATCCTCATTACCTATAACCAGGGCAAATTTATTGGGATATGCTATGCCGGACACCGGTATGTTCCTGTCAACATGGGAAGACAATGAAATGTCCCGTATAACTTCACCCGTAGCATACACAGGACTGATCTCAACAAGCCGCCTTGCGATCATCCGTTGATCCAGGGCTACACTCAGGACTGTATCGTACACCTGTGCGTTTTCATGGTTAAATATGGAAACATTGATCGGGATACCTGGATGATCGTATTTTCTAGTAATGGTAAATAAAAAATCTACGATCTGGCCTCCACCCGGCTGCAATATATCAAGTGGAATGAATTCTCCTTCACTTATATCCAGGGAACGGCATTCAGGGTTTTGAAAGGAAAACCGCACTTTATGACCCGTGGCTTTACCCTTACCATTGTTTTTAATTACAACTTCCAGATGTATCGGATAGTTCATCTTTATTTTTTCACCATCATCGGTGCTGAACTTGTATTCAGCAATTACCGGGTCCGGTGGCTGATATTCGAGGGTTTCTATCTTCATTGCCAGGGGAAAGGCATCAAAACCATTTCCCTCATTAACATCTATTCTGAACTCAAGAATGGATGATTCAAGATCTTTGCTTGCATTTACAGGAATTGTTATGGTCCTGGATACTCCAGGAGGTATACTTCCTGCCGAATGTTTTTTGTTATAATAAAGTCCTTTTACCTCTTTATTGGCATTGGCCAGCACTTCTACATCCAAAGCATCCCCTTTGCCAATATTTTGTATGTCAAATTGTATAAATGTTTTTTCTCCCGCATTGATGATGTTGTTACTATCAGCATCCAGAAAACGTTCATTCAGTATCACCAAATCCGGTAAACGATCCGATGCAATGAAGCCTGATTTAGCCAGAGCAGGAATGGTCATTGTCATATTCACCGGTACCGAAAATGGAGGATGAATGTTTTTCGTTTGATTTTCTTTTAGTTCACAGAGGAAAGGTTGGATGGCAATCTGGATATCCCTTGATTGGTCCAAATTACTAATTGTAAAGCTACGTGTATTTTTAGCTTTAACTCCCAAAACCGAAGATGATAATCCCGACTTAGTTTTCGCGGCATTTGAAGGGATTGCTACTATATTAAAATCAAGACATTTTTTTTCTTCTTCAATAGTCCTGCTTTTTTTATCCAACCATTTTAAATCTGCGGTCAATAAATAAACAGCATCACTTTGCTTTTGCAGTGAATAGGTAACCTCACAAAAAACATCAGGATCATCAAATCCAATGAGCTGCATGGATTCCTGGGAGCACAAATTATTATGGAATGCCAGTACGAATGTTAAAATTAAAAGAGGTATATATCCTGAGAATCGTTTCATCTTTTTAAAGCTATTTAATTCCAAATCTTAATCCTGCATATATTGTAAAAGAATTCATCTTTACCTGATCCCTGGAAAGAATGAGGCTGTTATATTCCCGTGCTTTTGTTGAAAGATAATAAGTATCCTCTTCAATGATGTTGGTGAATCCAATCTCGTAGGAAGCATTTACTATAAAATATATTTTATTGAGATAGATGGGAGTTACGATTCCTGCAGAAAACTCACCGGAAAGGGAGTAATCTTTAAAACCAGGCTCAATCTCCTGATCAAAAGCGTGATTCGTCATAAATCCAAGTTCAGGAATATCATAAAGCACCGCATGGTACTGCGGATAATATCCCTCCTGTGTGGAAATCCCTGAAATATTGGAACCGGAAGAAGCATATATGCAATAGTTCAAACCGGCACCAATGAATGGAGAGACTTTTCGTTCATGCATAAAAACGTATTGGAGCTTGATTGGGATCTTGTAGTATTTTAAGTTTAATTCCTCTTTTATATCACTGGCCTCAGTATAAAGATAATAGCTTTCACTATCTTTATCTACCGACTTTACAGGCTCCTGGTTGAGATAATTCGAAGTAATTGAAGTTTTATAGGAAGCAAAGATCAACCCCGTCTTTACACTTAACTGGTCCACAATCCTGAAGCCCAGTTCCAGCCCATAGTTGAATGTTGTTTTATCCTTACTGGAATATCCCTCCAATGGATAATCCACAACGGAGTTCCCCATATTAAAGCTTCCAAATGAAGGACCTGCCAGGAAATCAATGAAAAACAAAGGATCAGAAATGATCTCAATAGCACTGATCTTCCATTTTCCGTCTTTATTTAAAACCAAGGTTATCATTTCATTTATGGTTCTCCGGAAAGGCTGTTTTAGGTCATAGTAACCGAATATTTCTTTGGAATACCTGATTTTCAAAACCTTTACATTTTCATCAGCCTTTTCCTTAATAATCACCGGGTCATTAAACATTACGTTTAATCCCAGCTGGAAATGTTCTGAAAGATAATTGATGTATTCTTTCAAAACAATGGGAGTGCTCTTTCCTGGGTTGCAATCATTCCGGATTATGATATTATCTGCAAACAATTCGCCTATTGCAGAATAATCAGGCTTAGCATCCTTTACATATTCCTTATGATTATAAAAATTGCTATAGGAAATAAGTAAGTCTTTGATGGCTTTATCTGCTGCCAGTGCATCAAATGGAAGGTTCGCCTGTGAAAAACCAAGCAGGGACGTAAGAATAAAAACGATAGTTATGTTGATTCTTTTCATACCGGTCAATTAAAGCACTAATAAACAATCACTTTTTTAGCCATTCTTTGGTTAGAACCTATGAACTCTGCTATAAATACACCTTTTTTACCTACAAAGAAATTATGCCTGATTATCTTGTTAGCCATCTCACTTGAGATTATAATTTCTTCCAGAATCTTTCCGTTCAAATCAACAATCCGGATCTGTGCTTCCTCATTCGCCACTATCAAATCGTAAGAAACCGATACATAGAACTCACCGGTACTTGGATTGGGCCAGATATCAAAAGCACTTTTTGCTGACCGTTCAAAAATATTTGACTTTGCAGAACAGCCTTCATCATTGGTAACATTCACATAATATTGGCCTAATTCAAGTCCCTGGGCACCGGGATAATAGAATTGTTTTGTTTCACCATCCAGGATAGCATCATTGAAAAACCACTGGTAAGAATAACCGGAATCGACACAAATTATCATATAAGGGGGATTGCCTTTCCCGACAATGTTAGCCGGAGGAGAAGGCTTTACCATAATTTCGATTGAATCACTCCGGAAATTCAGTAAAGCATCGGTTACCGAGACAATGTAAATAGTGTTCACTCCCGGCATGACTGAAATTTCGCTTGATGTACCTGTAATGCCGGGTGGGTCTGATGTCCAATTAAAATCAAAGGGAGGAGACCCACCGGAGGGAAGGCATTGGAGTAAAATATTTTCACCCTGGCATATTGTGTCATTTCCTGTATTTTCAATCACTAAAGACAATATCCCGGTACTTTCAAACACCGCTACCATATTTACTGACTCAGAAACCATGAAAGAGTATTCCTGAGAAGAAGAGACAAATGTTCCTCCAACCTGCCATTCAATAAACTGCCAGCCCTGATTTGCATTAGCCATTACCGTGGCATAATCACCGTAATAATAACTGCTGTCACCCAGTACCATCCCACCTTCCTGAGGCTGAGCAGTCACACTGACATCAAATTTCTGGTCCTCCTGAAAGATCCCATCAATGGTTCTATCAGCCCTTATTGTAATCGTCAATGACTGTAAATCTGACAAAACCGTATCCGCTTCCTTCCAATTAACAAAAGACCAATGCTCATTCGGGTATGCTGAAATTTCAACCTGGTCATCATAGTAATACGTCCCTTCTCCAACAGTATTACCACCATCAGGGGGAACGGAATTAAGAGATAAATCGTAAGACAGTTGGTTAAAATTAGCTTCGATAACTCTATCTGAGTTTATCTGGAAGGTATATACTGTATCTGAAGAAATTACCGTACTGTTCTCAGTCCAGTTTACAAATTCCCAGCCATCATTCGGACGTGCTTTGATGGAAACATTACTCCCGGCCGTATAATTCCCGGAACCAATTGTAATGCCTCCGGAATCAGGATTCGGGGTAAGCAAAACATTATATATCAATTCCTGTGTAAAATGGGCTACAAGAGTTCTGGAACCGGTAACATAAAAGGTATACAATTCATCAGAAGAAACAATGACAGCATTTTCTGTCCAGTTAAGGAAATTCCAGTCCGGTTCCGGCGTGGCTTCAACTGTTACCTCATCATTATAGTAATATGTTCCATCACCCGTAGTAGAACCTCCGGTCAGAGGATCTGCCGAGGTAGTTATGCTGTAGGTAAGTTGCTCAAAATGGGCATAAAATGTACGATCTGAATTAACTGTAAATGTATATTCGTGTTGGGTTGTAACTATTGTATCGGCCTCTTTCCAGTGTATAAATTGATATCCGGGATTTTCAGTTGCATAAATGGTAATGTCCTGACCCTGGATGTATGTCCCATTTCCAAAAGTGGCTCCTCCTGAAGGAGGAATAGAATTAGTTTGAATAGTGTATGAATTAAATAAATCATTGTAGATACATCTCAAAGAGAATCCCAGTGCCTTAGTATCATCCCCTCGCATTACATCATTATCAACATTAGCCATTTGCCTGTTGTAGGCCTTAGATGCACCTGATTGTAATGATGACCAATAATATGCTTTATCCTTGATTTCAACAAATGTTCCACTTACCTGGCGATGACCGTTTCCAAAAGCAGAAAAACCACTTTCATTCGTAGCACCTGTATTAGGAGGATTCCAATGATATGTGCCTGTTTCTTTTAATTTTCCTCCAGCTTCAAATGATCCTCCATTATAATCTACTAATATAAGCCATTCCCAGTCAGTTGGAACATGCCATCCTGATGGGCAAATTCCTTGCACACCTGTATCCGCGGCATAACTCATTAGTTCATCCCACTGATAAAGTCCTCCATATCTAGTACAATTGTCTTCAGAATCTTCAAAACAATATTTTTCAATTGTCCCATTGTTGGTTTGTCCTTCAGAACCTGGAATCATTTCACCAGCATTTAAATTTTCCTTAATCCAGCATTGCTTACCAATTAATACAGTATTATAGGTTTGTCCATAATAATCTAAAGACGGAATTCCCGGACAGGTATCATAATCAGGATATACGATTATATAATTGGCTTTTGTGAGTGTATCAAAGTCTGGCCCTCTTTTTATTTTAAAAAAAACAGAATAATACCCAGGATTTTCATAAGTAAAGGAGGGATTTTGCTCATAACTGTCAATTATTCCATCGTTTTGGAAGTCCCATTCCCATCCATCTGGATATCCTTCTGATAAATCGGTAAACTGAACTGAAAGAGGATGTAGGCCATAGTTGGAGCTGACCTTAAATTCACTTTTTAGTGGAGGCAAAGAAATTGTATCTTTTATACATCTGAGGCTAAATCCAAAAGATTTAAAATACTCACTCCGATAAATATCATCATGTAGGTAACTCATTGCTCTTCTCCAAGCCTCATCTGAACTAAAATTGGAAGATGACCAGGAGTAATTGAAATTACCTAAGGCACCAAATGTTCCATCATCTTCTCTATATCCTCCAGGTAATCCTGAGAAACCATACAGATCTATTCCGTTCCCCATGTCATTCCATCCATAATACGATTTTAGGTTCTTACCGGCATCATATCCACGATAACCTATATTATTCCATACTGGATCCCCTATCCCGTATTGACTATCTGCGAAACCTTCTAGGACTTTCCATTCCGAATCAGTTGGAATATGCCAGCCGTCAGGACAAATTCCCTGTATAGCAGAGTCATTAGTATATTGCATCATTTCATTCCATTGATATAAACCTCCATATTCATTACAATACGTTTCTTGATTATCATAGCAATACTTTTCGATGACGCTATTGTTGGTTTGGTTCTGGTTCCCATTTATTCTAGTTCCTATATTTAAATTCTCTTTCATCCAACATTGATTCCCAATAAGCACAGTATTGTATGTTTGTCCTCCATAGGAAAAATTTTCAATTCCAGGACAAGGCTGCGGTCCTTTAACAAAAGAATTCTCATTTGAAAACTCAGAAGATTCATATCCATTATCTATAGTTTGGACACTCCAGTAATAAGTTCCATCTGGTAGAGATTCTATAAACCATGCAGTATCATTGATCATTCCCCTTTTTGAAATAAGTCTTTCACCTGATGACAATTCTGCCATGGGTGATCTGATGTCAATTCCATTCGGTGAAGATCCAATTCTGACATTATAATTAAGCCCATTTACCCCTGTCTCAATATCATTGCCTTTGTTCCAGCTAAGTCTGACGCTTCCGTTATCTAACACACAAGACAATGATGAGGGAGCTTCAGGTAAAGAGTTAAATATTGAACCGTCATTTCTATAAATTAACAAGTAAGGAATCCCGCCTCCGTTATCTCCTGAATGCCCATTGATTAATATATCCAGATCATGGTCGTTATCATAATCACCCCACGATATTCTACCACTGCATAATCCAGCTATGGATGTGGATTCATAGACAAAATTGCCAGAACCATCATTTCTATATAATTTCGTAATTGGGTTTGTTCCTGAAAAGCTGTCATCACCACAAACGATAATATCAATGAAGCCATCATTATTATAATCACCCCAGGAGATGTATGCATAATCTACTCCAACGATTGGTGTAGTTATCTCAGTAAAAATATCATTTCCATCATTCCTAAATAATCCAGAAATAAGTTGACCAGTGCTGTTAGAACCAACTATTAGAATATCTAAATCTCCTTCATTATCATAATCAGCCCATGTGACAACTCCGTCCGATACTCCAGGAAAATTAAAGCCAATATTTGTAAAAATACCACCTGAATTATTATAGACAATTGTATGTTTTGCATATACTTGATCCACACCAGAAATAATTAAATCCAAGTCTCCATCATTAT
The DNA here is from genome assembly GCA_018831055.1 of Bacteroidota bacterium. Classification (NCBI taxonomy): domain Bacteria; kingdom Pseudomonadati; phylum Bacteroidota; species Bacteroidota bacterium. The sequence goes on along the minus strand of JAHJRE010000003.1, from coordinate 5,582 downwards.
CATAATCTCCCCAGTTTACACTGGATGCAAATAAACCAGTTATATTTGTTGATACTTCTGTAAAAATATCATTGCCATCATTTCTATATAACTTGGTTAAGTGTATTCCTCCAGATTCCGTGTCCATCCCAATTAAAATAAGATCCAAATCACCATCATTATCATAATCACCCCATTTACATCTTGCATATCCGCCCATTCCCTGGATATTTGCCCCTATATCAGTAAAGTTAAAGCTACCCTGGTTTTTATAGATAATGGAGGTGTCCCTATTTGCCATGTGATTGCCAACTATAACAATATCAATATCTCCATCATTATCATAATCACCACAATCCAGGCTGCCACTGCTAACCCCTATTAAACCTGTGCTCATCAAGCTAAATGTATTATTATAGTTCATATAAACGGCGGTGGTGCATTGGGTTCCATTTATATTCCCCGTAATTATCAGATCCAAATCCCCATCATTATCAAAATCAGCCCACTGACTAGCTCCATTGTAGGTACCTATTAATCCGGCATTAATATCAACAAATGTGGGATCCAGGAACTGTGGTTCCATTAAATCATTACTATGAATTTCCTGGCTAACGGCAACGAGGGGGAAATAAGTCAAAAAGATGACACCAACTAACAATATGTTAATGACTTTTGCGAACATAGGTAGATTTGGATTAAAAAATTAAACCGCAATTTAACGTAAGGTTTTGTCTTATGCAAGAAAAATCAATATAAATTAGTAGAATTACTTAATCCTTAAAACTTCGAAATCGATCAAAGGCAACGCTCATCTGCAAAGGCCTCGTGCCTTTAGGAAAAATTAAAAGAAGTTCATGGATATTGAGGGTAGATTTATTGAAAGTGAATGCTATCAATTAACACTAATGTCAAAATATCCGCACATGTTTAGCCTAATGTAGAACAAGGCAATTTTCTAAAAGAACTATTAAAAGCATGTTTATCAATGAGTCAGGATAGGCTATTATGAATAAAAACCTGTAACTACAATTGATACAGAGAGTTTAAGAAAGGGTTATAAAACAAGCCAGGTGTAAAGTCCTACCCTTAACAAACAGAGATACATTCATTTAATACCATTGTGCAGAGGGTGCTCCTGGGTGGAAAAATGGTTTTTGCGGACTACCCCCCTTCTTTTCTGATATCATTTAATTATTCTATCAGGTTTCGGATTACTACTGAGCGTTCAAAATGTGGATATGTGATAACTTTTTGGGTATGCAATCTATCAATCATCAGATATGGGATATTTTATTTGAGAAATCAAGTGAACCTGCAGAAAATGAAGCAGATCAAGCATACTAATTAATAAAAACCTTCCTACTAATCTTTTGGTAGTTAGTTGAAACATGGATGATAAATAATCCTGGTGATACATTCTCAAGGTTAAAAGAACATTTATGAGAATTTATCCCCTGAGATAAAACTGACCTGCCACAAATGTCATAAACACTAATGGTTCCAGCTTCATTATAAGCAAGGTTATTAATGGTTAATGTTTTCGTATCAGAATGATAATCAAGTTCAACCTCAGCCTTGTCGGGTTCAATAAGGAGCACAGGATCAGCATAGGCTATATTGGAAAATGCTGTATCATAACCGGTTAATTCTGCCATTGGATTACAGCCTTCCGGATTAACAATAGCAATTTTATAAAGGGATAGAAAAATCGAGGAATTCAGGTCAGTATAGGATGTAAGATTACCCTGTATGGAGTCCAGTAAGGTAAAACTTCCCCAAAGGATACTACGATATATGTAGTATGTCCCGAAATCTATTCCTTCATAACCGCTCCATATCAAGTTCCAGCCGTTCACACCGGCACTTACTGTTAAATGTATAGTTTTGTGGTGGGGACTTAGGCCGGATTCATTATCACATGAATCAATAACCGATATCCTATAGCGGTATGCCTTTTGTTCAGGGTAAGAGTTTAAATCTAAATATGTGCTGAAACTACTGTACGGAATGCTTGCAATACATTCATAAATACCGGATTGGGTGGTTTCACGGTAGATGTTGTAAGATTTGATATTTTCACCCGGTGTCTTATTCCAGATAATCATGTTTTGATTTGCTACTGTCACAAGGCATATTTCTTCTCCTTCATAGGGGGTTATGATTGATACAGTGGTGTAACCATTCATCTGGATCGAACAATTATCAGAACTTCCAAAGACAGTATATATCCCTTCAACTGTCTGATTACCAAAACTGATTTGGGAGCCTGTTCCAGCAATAATATTTCCTGTGGAATTACCATCAATGTACAATTCATACTGGATACCTGCTTCAGAATCATCCAATCCCACATCAACACCTAATCCTCCTTCACAGTATTCTCCGCCTCCGGTTACAGTAAATAATTGCGGAAGAGGGTATACAGTAACTATAGTACTGTCTGACACAGAGTTACAGTTATCTGTCACAGTAACAATATATGTAGTTGTAACTGTTGGAGTTACAACGGGATTCTGAAGCGTTGAGTTGAAACCCGGAGGATTGGAAACCCAGTTGAATATAGGGTCACCTGTGGCATTGATAACGGTTACATTTAACTGACTTGATTCACCTGAACATATTTCCTGTGGATCAGCATATACGGTATCAATTTCAACCGGGGGATAAATGCTTACCATAACACTGTCTGTCACACTGCTATTATCATCCGTAACAGTAACAATATATTCAGTCGTAACAAGCGGGTAAACAACCGGATTTTGCAAGGTAGAGGAGAAACCTGGCGGATCGGATGTCCAGTTAAAAATCGGAATTCCGGCAACATTAATAATAGTAACATTTAATTGGCTTGAATCGCCAGGACATACTGTCTGTGGATCAGCGTAAATGGTATCAATTTCCAGTGATGGCTGGTTAAAGTAATACGCTCCCATATCGTTTCTGGTTCCATCAGGATCATTATATGCGGGATCTGGATTTCCAGTATCAATGCAGGGGGAGCCAATGGTCAAATGGAAATCTCTATTCAGAGGATCTGCAAATAAAGGATCATTGTCAATATTACCAATACCGGCACCAGACCAGCCGTTTTCTATATCAGTATATGAAACAGTCACATTTGCAGAAGACTCTGTGCTTATTTCATTAGGAGAGTTATTCCAAAAAATACAGTTCATGAAAATAGGGCTTGTGTCATCAATATACACACCACCTCCATTGTTTGCAGTGTTTTCAGTAAAAGTGACGTTTTCAAATAGTGGATTAACAGTCTGAAAAATTGCAGCCTCACAGCAGGCCCCACCTCCAAAACTTGCAGAGTTATTATTTATACAAACATCTTTCAAATAGGGTACAGCAGGACCATTCCACCATATCCCCCCACCCTTATGCCCAGAAGTATTTTGTATTATTCGGGTATTTTCAACATATATGGTAGATGGATGATGCACCCAAATACCTCCTCCATCATCTGAAGCATTGTTTTGTTTTATTGTGAGGTTTATCAATAGGGGCGAACAATTACCGTTATGGCAATTTATTCCACCACCATCTTCTGCTGAGTTATTGGAGATAATAGAATTTCTGATCACAGGGGATGAATTTAGGTTGCAGTATATGCCTCCACCATTTAAACTATTTCCGTTAGTAAGAGTAAAACCTGTTATGATTGCAGTAGAATCTTCTCCATTGATAAACAATACGACAGATCCACTTTGGTTCCCATCAATAATCGTCTGGGAAATATAAGAGGTGTCCCCGGTTGTCAGTTCCAGAGAACCCAGTGTAATTCCCTTTCCATTGAAGTTTATGTTCTCATAGTATATTCCCGGCTGCACCAATACAACATCTCCATCTGAAGAAGCATTTATTGCTCCTTGAATTGTGGTATACGGCACCGGAACATGTAAAGTATCCTGACTGAAGTGAATGTTGCATAGAAAGAAAGCAACTATTGAAAAGATTACTGCTCTCATGACTAAAAGGTTTTTATCCAGCCCAATATACAAATTTTTTATACATAACACAAGAAAATTCCTATATATCAACCAATTGGGAAGCATTGAAATCCTGGAAATATGATTTGTCTTGCAATTCGTAAAAATCGAAATGGAATATAATTCCTGGCAGTAATAAAAGGATGAGATCCGTTGAAATTAAAAAGGGTGATTAACAAGAATGGAAATTTGGATGACTTTAGTTTAATAAGATACCTATTCGGATACCCGTTAATTTTTAAACAATATAAAATACTGATTATAAATCTATTTACCTAGTAAGTTCAGGAGCCTCCAGCTCCACATCATTCTTCACAAATCAAAAATCGTTGATCCCTGATCTTCAATCGAAAAGGATTGACGATCAGGGATTAGCGAATAGTGATTTTTGAAGTTTCCGGCAGATTTCTGACTTCAGTGTAGAGCCTGTCCTGACGTCAGGAAGGGTTAATCGTCAATCATCCCCCCAAATTCCCTATCTTTCGCCAATAATTCAACCCAATTCTATATGAGCAATCCGATTCTATCCATCCTTGTTAGAAAAAACACCGGTGAGCTTGTGCCTTTTGAAGAAAAAAAACTACGAAGTGCTCTGCACCGTTCAGGTGCTTCTGATGAAGAGATTGATGACATACTCCGGGAAGTCAGCGATTCCTTGTACGACGGGATCAGTACGCGGAAGATCTATGATATCTCTTACAGGATCCTTGCACGTCGCTCACAGCGGGCTGCGGGTCGCTTTCGTTTAAAAAAGGCCATTCTCGCCCTTGGGCCATCGGGTTATCCTTTTGAGCATTTTGTGGCAAAGCTTTTTGAATACGATGGCTTTCAGACATCCACCGGCCGGCTGATCCAAGGAAGATGCGTGACCCACGAAGTTGATGTTTTGGCCGAAAAACCGGATAAAACCCTTATGGCCGAGTGCAAATACCATCATGTTGAAAGCCGGAAAAATGATGTTAAAACGAGCCTCTACGTCCATTCCCGCTTTGAGGATATTAAAGCGGAATGGATGAACGATCCTTCAAACAAGGGAAAGATCTTTGAGGCTTTTCTCATAACCAATACCCGTTTCACGGAAGATGCCGTGCAATACGCCAAATGCACCGGACTCCATCTCATTTCCTGGGATTATCCCGCCGGCAACAGTCTTAAGGAACGGATCGACCGCAGTGGTTTTCATCCTGTTACCAGTCTGAGATCCCTGCAGAAAAAGGAAATCCAGGCATTGCTGGAAAAAGGTATTGTTTTGTGCAGACAAATCCCTGAAAATCCCGCCATCCTGGAAGAAATAGGCTTATCGACGAGCCGGGCTGGGAAAACACTCAAAGAAGCCGGTGAACTAAGTGGTCGAGTGACTGAGTGATTTATCGTCGAGTGACTGAAGGACTCGGCGAATTTAAGAGCCAAGTGGTCGAGTGACTGAGTGACTCGGCGAATTTAAGAGCCAAGTGGTCGAGTGACTGAGTGACTCGGCGGATTCGTTTCTTTGTTTCTACAAGTCTCATAGTCACTCAGTCACTATGATACTGAGTGATTTATCGTCGAGTGACTGAAGGACTCGGCGGATTTAAGAGCTAAGTGGTCGAGTGACTGAGTGACTCG
>JAHJRE010000002.1 GCA_018831055.1 Bacteroidota bacterium | reverse complement strand
GGAGATACAATGTGCTTCGTCGATAGCCAGGATATTCAGGTTCATTTGCAGAAGTTTTTCTCTGAACACCTCGGTTTCAAGCCTCTCAGGAGAAATGTACAGGAATTTAAGATCTCCGTAAACTGCATTATCGAGGATCATTTCCGTTTCTCTCGAATGCATGCCGGAATATATTGCCGCTGCTTTAATCTGCTTGTTCTTAAGATTAATTACCTGATCTTTCATTAATGCAATTAGCGGGGTTATCACCAGGCACAGTCCTTCCCTGGCCAGGGCAGGAACCTGAAAACAAACAGACTTACCCCCGCCTGTTGGCAACAAAGCCAGTGTATCTTTGCCTTCCAACACCGATAATATGATATCTTCCTGCAATGGACGGAAGGCATGATATCCCCAGTACCGCAATAAGATTTTTCTGATTTCCTGCTGCATATGATTACGAAGTTACAAAAATAGGAGGCCTTTTTTACGCAACTCCACATTGATTAGTACCAAAAAAGAACGATTGTACCCTGTTTTTTTCGAATTAACATAAATTTAATCTTAACGATACATCAAATCATATGCATTTTCTCTTATTTTTGCTTTTGCAAACCAATGACTCATAACAGTTCATTTCATATTCATGCTTAGCAGAAGGCACCTTCGTACCAAAGTACTTCAATCACTGTATGCATTTATACAGTCGGGCAATAGTGACATTGTCGCCGGTGAAAAACACTTGATCAAAAGCATCGATAAGCTCTACGAGCTTTATATTTATCAACTGTCGCTATTAATAGAGATTGTCGATTTCGCCAAAAAAAGGTCGGAAGAAAACAAGAAAAAGTATTTTCCTACCCGAGACGAGCTTAATCCAAACACAAAGTTCATAGATAATAAGCTTATCCGGCAGATTTCCGATAACAGGGATTATCAGCGTTATTACAACAAGTATAAAATCAACTGGTCGGAAGAACAGGAAATGATCCGTAAGCTTTACAACATGACCCGGGAGGGTAAATTCTTCAAAAAGTTCATGGAGACGAAGGGAAACGGATATGAGAGCGATAAGGAGATACTGCAGAAGATCATTAAGAAAATCATAGCTCCTTACGAATTTCTCGAGCAATATTATGAAGACAAAACTATATTCTGGTCTTTTGAAGATTTTTATACGGCCAATATGATGGTTCTGAAAACGATCAAAGCTGTTGAGGAGACCTGGACAGATCATCATCCCTTACCGGAATTGTTTAAAGAAACGCCGGAAGGTGAGCTTGATGATCGCAAATATATGTTGGATCTTTTCAGGAAAAGCATTCTTCATTTTGATGAAAACAGGGAGCTAATAGCCGAGAGGGCGAAAAACTGGGAACTTGACCGGATTGCCATCATGGATATCCTGCTGATAAATATGGCTTTGGTTGAACTTACTGATTTCCCCTCAATACCGGTTAAAGTTACCATGAACGAGTACATAGAAATATCGAAGTATTACAGTTCATCGAAAAGCAAACTTTTTATTAACGGCATCCTCGATAAAATGGTGGAAGAGTTTCGTGCCAGTAAAAAAATCAGGAAGACCGGCCGGGGTTTACTCGATAATTAATTTTAATACATATAGTTATGAAACGAATTTCGGGAAGCATTCTTGCTGGGATTTCCCTTGTTATGTATTTGTTTTCCGGGTTTGAGGCTGATGCCTGGACCGGCGAGGTATTGAAATCGTTTAAAACTCCGGGACTGTTCCCGACAGGGATAGCATATGATGGTACGAATATTTGGGTAGCGGATCGCAAAGACAAAAAGATTTATTGCCTGAATCCGGCCAGCGGCGAAGTGTTGAGAAGTATTCCGTCACCGGCATATTGGCCGACAGGGCTTACCTGGGACGGCAAATATCTATGGGCTGCGGATGTCAAAGGAGGGCTTCCGTTATCCGAAAATTACCAGGGTATTATTTACAAACTTGACCCGGCCACAGGAAATATCCTGCACAGTGTGCAATCGCCATCTTCTACTCCCAGGGGATTAGCCTGGGATGGAGCCTACCTTTGGTGCGCCGACAATGGTTCTGACGAAATAATTCAGTTTAACCCTGACGATGGCACCACCATTAAAGCATTTAAAGCTCCTTCAGGGGATACGAGAGGACTGGCGTTTGACGGAACCTATCTTTGGGCTTCCGACAGGATCAGGGATGAAATATACATGATAGATCCCGAGGATGGCACAGTTCTTTTGATCACAGAAGCTCCGGGTGCTTTCACCCTTGGATTGTGTTACGACGGGCAATACTTGTGGGCTTCCGACACAGAACAGGATAAAATATTTAAATTGTCCGTAAGGGATAATGATCTTTACAGCAGGACCAATGAACGTCATGCCGAAGTAACATATACTCATGAGATTACCAATTTCGGACCGGGAAAAGTACTTACTGCCGATATTTATCTGGCAATTCCACAAGACCGCGACAATCAGATAATAGAGAAAATATCGCACAGCAATAAGTTCAACGATGTTGTAAGCGATGCATCGGGTCAGAACTGCGCTCATTTCCATTTCGAAGGGATCGAGGCCGGTGGTAAAAGAGAAGGGGATATGATAACACGGGCAAAGATTTATGAGGTACGTTATTTTATTTTTCCTGATAAGGTTGGTCCATTGGAAGATATTCCGGCAGAGGTCAAACAAAAGTATCTTGGTGATAATGAAAAATACCAGATGAATCATCCCGTTATTCAGGATGCACTGAAGCAGTGCGTTGGCGATGAGAAAAACCCTTATCGCATTGCAAGGAATATTTATCATCACCTGATCGACAATATGTACTATGAAATGGTTGGGGGCTGGAACACTGCTCCAACCGTGCTTGAACGCGGAAACGGTTCCTGTTCCGAATATACATTTGTTTACATCTCCATGTGCAGGGCTGCAGGATTGCCGGCACGGTACGTGGGTTCGGTGGTGGTGAGGGGAGATGATGTTTGTATGGATGATGTGTTCCACCGCTGGGTGGAGGTATATCTCCCCAACTATGGATGGGTACCTGTTGATCCCAGTGGTGGTGATCATGAATGGCCCCGCGACCAGGCCAATTATTTTGGTCACCTTGACAACCGTTTCCTGATAACAACAGAAAATGCAGGAGGATCGGAATATCTTGGCTGGACTTACAATTCAGATGCGCACTTCACGAGTGAACCAAAAAGCTTTGTCGTTTCAGACCATTATGCCGACTGGAAACCTGTTGGGAAATAAGCACCAGCACTAAACAAAAATCAATGTAAATTGTATTTATTAGTTGACCGGAAGATGGTCATGTCTTTAGATTTTGTTTAACCTGTCTAATAATTGAAAATTATGGCTTTTGATATTGAGATGATCCGAAAAGTTTATGCCGGACTGGAGGAAAGGCTTGCCGTTGCTCGAAAAATTGTGAATCGTCCTTTAACCCTTACCGAGAAGATATTGTATGCTCATCTGGAGCAGGGATTGGCAAGTGAAACATATCAAAGAGGTCAATCCTATGTTGATTTTAATCCTGATCGTGTTGCGATGCAGGATGCAACGGCTCAGATGGCCTTGTTACAGTTTATGATGGCGGGTAAGGACAAGGTTGCCGTACCATCAACCGTTCACTGCGATCATCTCATCCAGGCTAAGACAGGTGCAAAGGAAGATTTGGCGAGGGCTTTGGACAACAACCGTGAGGTATTCGATTTCCTGGCATCTGTGTCGAACAAATATGGAATTGGCTTTTGGGAACCCGGGGCAGGGATCATACACCAGGTGGTATTGGAGAATTATGCTTTTCCGGGCGGGATGATGATAGGAACCGATTCGCATACGGTGAATGCAGGAGGGCTGGGTATGATTGCCATAGGCGTAGGAGGTGCCGATGCCGTGGATGTGATGGCCGGCATGCCATGGGAACTCCGCTGGCCCAAACTTATCGGGGTTAGACTGACAGGGAAGCTGAGCGGATGGACATCCGCCAAGGATGTGATTTTGAAGGTTGCGGGAATCCTTACTGTTAAAGGCGGTACTGGGGCAATCCTGGAGTATTTTGGACCCGGGGCAGAGAGTATTTCCTGTACGGGAAAAGGGACCATTTGCAATATGGGTGCCGAGATAGGGGCTACTACATCCATTTTTGGTTACGACAGCAAAATGGAGGAATATCTTCTGGCCACAGGACGCTCAGATGTTGCCAGGGAAGCAAATAAAATCAAAACCCACCTCAATGCTGACCCTGAAGTATATGCCCATCCTGAAGAATATTTCGATCAGGTCATTGAAATCAATCTTTCCGAATTGGAACCTCATATTAACGGACCCTTTACCCCCGACCTAGCCACTCCGGTTTCCCTGTTTGCTGAAAAGGTCAAAGAAAACGGATGGCCGGAAAAGCTTGAAGTAGGTTTGATCGGTTCATGTACAAACTCTTCCTACGAAGACATTAGCCGTGCTGCCTCTATAGCCCGGCAGGCGCTTGAGAAAAATCTGAAGGTAAAGTCGGAATATACGGTTACTCCCGGTTCGGAGCAGGTGCGTTATACGGTGGAACGTGATGGTTACCTTGGCGTCTTTGAGAAAATCGGCGGGGTTGTGCTGGCCAATGCCTGCGGCCCCTGTATCGGACAGTGGGCCCGGCATAATGCTGATAAACAGGAAAAGAACTCTATCATGACATCCTTTAACCGGAACTTTGCCAAGCGTAATGACGGAAATCCCAATACGCACGGATTTGTGGCATCACCGGAGATTGTGACCGCTTTTGCTATTGCCGGAACGCTGAATTTTAATCCCATGAAGGATGAGCTGATCAATGAAAACGGTGAAAAAGTCAGACTGGATGAACCTCTGGGAATAGAGTTCCCCTTAAAAGGGTTTGAGGTGAAAGACAACGGTTATGTTGAGCCTGCTTCCGATGGAAGCAAAGTAGAAATCAAGGTTGATCCGGATTCGGAAAGGCTGCAGTTGCTTGCCCCTTTCGAACCTTGGAAAGGGAATGACCTGAAAGGTTTACGGCTGTTGATCAAGGCCCAGGGAAAGTGTACGACCGACCATATCAGCATGGCAGGGCCCTGGTTAAGATACCGCGGACACCTTGAGAATATCTCAAATAACCTTCTCATCGGAGCCGTAAATGCATATAATGGTAAGACAAATGAGGTTTTGAACTTGCTGGCTAACGAATATATGACGGTTCCCGAGTCGGCCCGTACCTATAAGAAAAATGGGGTATTTACTATTATTGTTGGGGATGAGAATTACGGAGAAGGTTCTTCCAGGGAGCATGCAGCAATGGAACCCCGGTTCCTGGGAGCACAGGTTGTTCTTGTACGTTCCTTTGCAAGGATCCATGAGACCAATCTGAAAAAGCAGGGGATGCTTGCCCTTACTTTTGCTAATCCTGCAGATTATGACCATATCCGCGAGGATGATTTGATTGATGTTAAAGGTCTGGAAGATTTTTCCCCGGGAAAGCCGTTAACAATTGTGCTTAACCACAGCGATGGCACAACCCTGGAATTTTTAGCCAACCATTCATACAATGAAAATCAGATAGGCTGGTTCAAAGCAGGGAGCGCTCTGAATCTCATTAGAAAGCAAAACGCATGATGATTTTCACCCGGAATTTTGTATCATTGTACAAATAAATTCCTGGAATATGAAAAATCTTAAACTTTTCACCATTGTATTGGCTGCCTTGATGTTTACCCTGATGGGATGTGATTGTGTTAGCATTAGGGGAACAGGAGATTATATTTTGGAAAACCGGCATGTTGAAGGTTTTACCGGTGTCAGCCTTGGAATTCATGCACGTATAGTATTGGAGCAGGATTCATTATGGGAAATGAAAATTGAAGCTCAGGAAAACGTTTTGGATGTTATTAAAACAGAAGTGAGAGGCAATATGCTTCATATTTCTGCCGGTAATATTTGTACCTGGGATACGGAACCTGTTACCATTTTTCTGAAGATGCCGGAGGTTGACAGAATTGAAATCGGTGGATCCGGCACGGTAGTTACAAAAAGGGAGATCAGGGGAGAGGACCTTGACCTCGGTGTTAGCGGATCCGGCCAGATGATGTTGGAGTTGTCGATGAAAAGGGTAGATGTGCATATTAGCGGATCGGGTGAAATTGATATTGCCGGAAGTACCCGTGATCTTGATATTCATATCAGCGGATCCGGTGAATGTTATGCACTCAATCTTCGTTCCCAGGATGCTGATATCCAGATTTCCGGGTCCGGATCAAGTAAGGTTTATGCAAAAGAATCACTTGATGTTTCCATCTCAGGTAGCGGCAATGTATTTTATAAAGGAGAACCGGATATTTCTACTTCTGTGAGCGGTTCGGGGGAAGTCCGGAAAATCGGTGACGACTTTTAAAAAGGATGATAATATTAATGTAAACCCTGCGTTTGCATACCGTGAATTATGTTCAAACTTTAATACGACTCGTGTGAAAAGTATCTACACCTATTGTTCTGCACTGATTCTGGTATTTTTCCTGAATATTATCCCTGGATATTCTCAAATTGGAGGAGACAATACCTTTGAGTTTCTTAATCTTCCCAATTCCGCCAGGGTTGCTTCATTAGGTGGTAACTTCCTGGCAATATACGATCATGATATCACGCTTGCAGTGAATAATCCGTCCCTGATCTCACCGGAGATGAATAACAATATCGGCCTTAGTTTTATTGATTATTTTTCCGGGATCAATTATGGCTTTGCCGCTTATTCCCGCACTTTTGACAAAATAGGAAGCTTTGCAGGAACCATGCAGTTCATTAATTACGGGCGTTTCACAAAGACCGATGCCAGTGGTATCGAGCAGGGTGAATTCACTGCATCTGAGCTTGCATTAAATATCGGATGGGGCAGACGATTGCATCCCCATTTCACCATAGGGTCAGATGTAAAGGTAATTTATTCAGGATTTGACGAATACAAATCATATGGACTAGCAGTGGATGTTGCCGGTTCTTACATTGATGAGGAGGGATTGTTTACAGCATCCTTAATAGTCAGGAATATCGGCTATCAACTTAAGGCATATGATGGCAGCAATAATGAACTCCTGCCCTTTGAGATTCAAGCCGGTATGTCGGCCGGGCTAAGGCATCTGCCATTCCGTTTTTCGGTTTTATTGAATCATCTGGAGCGCTGGGATCTTCGTTACACCGATCCGGTAAAAGAAGAAGAGAGCATAGATCCCATCACAGGCGTAAAGAAAGAAGATTCGTGGATTGTTAAAGCGGCGGATGAAGCCATGCGTCATGTTGTTATTGGTGGGGAACTTAATATAACAAACTTCCTGAGCTTCAGGATTGGCTACAATTATCAGCGCAGGCAGGAACTCAAAGTAGATAATAAAACTTCAACGGTAGGCTTATCCTGGGGTGTTGGGCTACGCATTTCAAAGTTTCATTTTAGCTATTCCCGTTCCAGGTACCACCTGGCAGGATCTCCGAATTTCATTACAATCACCACCAATTTATCTGATTTTGCAAAGGCAGCCAAGTAATTTGCCATCTTGATTATTCCAGCCGAAAGGGTTTTCCAAATCCTATTATTTGTAATTTTATGCCTTATGAGTATAAAGGTGGACATAGATCCGGATGCCGGTTTTTGTCCCGGTGTTGTTGCTGCCATTGAGCGTGCTGAATCCATCCTGGAAAAGGAAGGACGATTGCTATGCCTTGGAGAACTGGTACATAATGAGGAAGAAACAGAACGATTACGCAGGAAAGGCCTGTTGATCATTGATCACGAGGAACTTCCCGATGCAGAGGAGGAAAAGGTACTGATCAGGGCTCACGGTGAACCTCCTGAAACATACCGCAATGCAGGCAAACATGGAGTTATTATCGAAGATGCCACTTGCCCTGTTGTTATAAGGCTCCAGGAAAAGGTCGGGAAAGCTTACCGTGAAATGGAAAAGAGAAACGGTCAGGTAGTAATATTTGGGAAAGCTGCTCATCCCGAAGTGATTGGTCTTCAAGGACATGCTGAGGGGAGGGCTGTTGTTGTGTCAAAAATAGAAGATCTGGTGAAAATTGATATGAATAAACCGGTCAGGTTGTTTTCCCAGACTACCATGGATAAAGAAGCCTATGGCACTATTGCCGGTATCATCAGAGATAAGACGGCAAGGTGCAACAACGAGGATGTTGTGATCTTCAGAAGTATTTGCGGGAAGGTCGCTAACAGGGTGGAAGGACTGCGAAAATTTGCCAAAGCACACGATATGGTTGTTTTTGTTTCAGGAAAAAACAGTTCCAATGGGGCATACCTTTTTACAGTTTGCCGTGAAGCCAATCCGGCGAGTATCCGGATTTCTTCGGAGTCGGAACTTGATCCCGCTGCATTGAGTGGCAAAAATAATATAGGTGTGAGCGGGGCAACTTCCACTCCATCCTGGCTAATGAAAAAAATTGCAGACAAGATAAGAACCTTTTCATAATGCATTTGCAAAAGCTGAATATCAGTAATTTTAAAAACTACGAAGATGCAGACCTCTCTTTTTCTCCGAAGATAAACTGCTTTGTAGGGAATAACGGGGTGGGAAAAACCAATATCCTGGATGCTATACATTACCTTTCCTTTTGCAAAAGCTATTTTAATCCTGTTGATACACAGAATATCAGGCATGAACAGTCTTTCTTTTCCATTCACGGGTTATACAGCAGGGAGATTAGCAAAGTAGATATGGTAAGTTGTATTCAGCAACTTAATCATAAGAAGCAGTTCCGGTTAAATAAGAAGGATTATGACAGACTTGCCGATCATATTGGTTTGTTTCCTCTGGTAATGATATCACCTTACGACAGGGATTTGATTAACGATGGAAGCGATATCCGGCGTAAATACATTGATTCGGTTATTTCGCAGTTCGACCGGATTTATCTGGAAAACCTGATGAGTTACAATAAAGCATTACAGCAAAGGAATGCTCTTCTGAAATATTTTGCGGAAAAGCGCTATTTTAATGCAGATTCTCTTGAAATCTGGGATATGAAGATGATCCAGCACGGTGATTTTATTTTCAGGAGAAGAAATGAATTTCTTTCCGATTTCATACCGGTGTTTCGGCATTATTTCGAGTTTGTTTCAGGAGGTAAGGAAGAGGTGGATATCAGCTATGTTTCGCAGCTTCATGATAATTCACTGGAGGAATTGCTGAAGGAGTCGGTTGAAAGGGATATCCAGATCCGATATACCAGCACAGGGATACATAAGGATGATCTTGAATTTCGTATTACGGGTCATCCGATAAAAAAATTCGGTTCCCAGGGCCAGCAAAAATCGTTTGTGGTTGCCATTAAACTGGCGCAATTCGATTATACCAGAAAAACCAAGGGATTCAAACCCATTTTGCTTCTGGATGATATATTTGACAAACTGGACGACCAACGTGTGGGAAAGATTATTGAACTGGTAGGAAATGACAATTTCGGGCAGGTGTTTATTACGGACACACAAAAGCAGCGAATTGAAAAGTTGTTTCAAAGTGCCCGCATAGAGCATAAGATATATGAGATCGAAGCCGGTAAAGCGAGTGAGATACCTAACGGGAATTAAGCCATGATCAGGAAAACCAATGAACAGACTCTAGGG
Source organism: Bacteroidota bacterium (assembly GCA_018831055.1). Classification (NCBI taxonomy): domain Bacteria; kingdom Pseudomonadati; phylum Bacteroidota; species Bacteroidota bacterium. Next base: position 58,667 of record JAHJRE010000002.1, on the reverse strand, counting down.
GAAGTTATAAAAGAGCTTTTACAGGCATACCGGCTGGATGCAAAACTGGATGAAACCGAGGTAGTACATTTATGGGAGGAAGTAGCGGGGAAGCTGATTGCCAGACATACTAAAAATCTTTACGTTCACAACCGAATTTTGTATGTCAGCCTTGATTCGGCAGCACTCCGAAACGAATTGAACATGTTAAGATCAAAAATCCAACGGGCGATCAACAAAAAAATCGGAAAGCAAGTAATTGAGGAAGTGATTTTCCGATAAGCCGGGGTCAAATGTCGGTTATTTCACTTTAAAGTCGAGTAATTTTTCAGCGCCAATAAAGCCTTCAAGCCGGTCGCCAATTTTTACAGGTCCTACTCCCGCAGGAGTCCCCGTGTAAATCAGATCTCCCATCTTCAGTGTCATGAAACGTGAAACATGTTCGATTAATTTAGCGAAATTAAAGATCATATCCCTTGAGTTTCCTTTTTGAACCGTTATGCCGTTCAGATTAAGATGGAATTCTATTTTCCCAAGGTTACTGAAGTTTTCCCGGGGGATGAAGTCGTCGCTGATAACAGCGGAGCGGTCGAAGGCTTTTGCGACTTCCCAGGGTAGTCCTTCTTTGATGCATTGACGTTGAATGTCTCTGGCTGTAAAATCTATTCCCAGGCCAATGGAATCAATATAAGTGTTGGCATTTTCTTCCAGGATGTTTTTTCCGACCCTTTTGATTTTCAGCACCAGCTCTACTTCATAATGCACATCGTGAGAAAATTCGGGGTAATAAAACGGTCGGTTTCGGATCAGGAGAGCAGAGTCAGGTTTCAGAAAAAAAACAGGTTCTTTGGGGATGGCACTGTTTAATTCTTTGGCGTGATCGAGGTAATTGCGTCCGATGCAAATGATCTTCATAGTAGTCCGGTTTATTTTTGATAAAATTACAACAAATCATTGGGATTTACAAAAGGTTTCTGCTGCAATCCATATTGTTTTTATCTCGTATGCGTATTTTTTATATATTAAATACGGGTCTTCCTGCATCCATTCATCCGCGAGAATCTCATTATCGGATTCGAGGATCATAATTCCTCCGCTTCCCTCCGGGAATTCTGCTTCAAACAGAATCCTTGTATCACTATTATCTTGTCTCCAGTGGTCAGCGTGTAATTCGGATATCTCCTGAGATGATTTCCCAAGATCAATATCCATAGGGAAATCGGTAAATCTTATAAAGACAAAATTTTGCATGGTATAATCTCCGAGAACATCGCATAATTTACCGGATAGGATTTTCATGGGCAGGGTTTCCAGGATGAACCGGTTAGCCTGAATGGCCGGGTCGCGTTTGAAATATGAATCCAGTTCGGTGGCAGATGTTGCTTTCAGGATAAAGATACCACCTCCTCCGGTAAAGGGCCCTGCGGCCACCAGTTTGCCGTCTTTAAACAAGCTGTCAATATTTGCCAGATGTCCTTTCTGGAGGCTGGCAACAGAGTCTTCACTCAATGCTTCTCTTTCAGGATTTGTATTCAGGAAGACGAAATACAGGGAGGAGCGATCCTGCGCAAATAGTGTGACTGACAGAAGCAAGGATATTGCGATGAATAGCAGAATTCTTTTCATGGTATAAAGATTAAAAGATGAAATCCGTACTCAGGAAATTTGACTCTCTTTCTCTGATGATATGGGTAATGATATCGCGGTTCAGTTCGGTTGATTTTGCAGCCACCAGGGTTCTGATGGAGAAAACGCGTAAGGCATCAGAAACGGAGAGTGTTCCTTCTGCAGAGTCTTTTCGTCCGGTAAAGGGGAACGTATCAGGGCCACGCTGGCATTGGCTGTTGATGTTAAGTCGGCAAACCTGGTTAACGAGGGGGTCTATCAGGCTGGCAATATTTCCAGGATCTGTTCCGAAAATACTGAGCTGTTGCCCGTAATTCGACTTCTGTATGTATTCCAGCGGTTCTTGTATGTCCTTGAAACTAAGGGATGGTATAACCGGCCCGAATTGTTCTTCGTGGAAAATTTTCATTTTGTCGTTAACAGGGAAGAGGAGGGCAGGGTAGAAAAATGTCATTTCGGATTTTCCACCGGATGGGTTGACTACATGCGCACCCAGATTTGTTGCGTCATTTACAAGGGTTTTCATATAATCAACAATATCCAGTGAAGGCAGAGGCGTGATCATCACACCTGTCTCCCAGGGCATACCGGTTTTAAGGGACTCAAGTTCATGGGTGAACTTGTTTATGAACACATCCCGGATATCCTCATGGATAAAGAGCATTTTAAGCGCTGTGCAACGTTGGCCGTTATATGATAGGGATCCGAGCAGGCATTCCTTTACTGCGAGATCAATATCGGCATCCGGAAGTACGATTGCCGCATTTTTAGCTTCCAGTCCTAACACACTCCTTAGCCTGTTTGGACGCGGATGTTGTTTTTTCAGGATATTTGCCACACGGCTGGACCCGATAAACGCGAGAACATCAATTCGTCCGGATTGCATCATCGGGCTGATAATGGTTTGACCGTCGCCGTAAACCATGTTAACCACCCCCGGAGGGAAAGAATCACGGAAAGCTTCCATTAAGGGTCGGTGAAGCAGTACCCCATATTTTGGAGGTTTGAAGATCACGGTGTTTCCCATGATCAAAGCGGGGATCAGGGTGGTAAATGTCTCATTTAAAGGATAGTTATAGGGGCCCATGCAGAGTACAACTCCCAACGGGGCTCTACGTATCTGTCCAATGACACCTTGTTCGATCTGGAAACGGCTTGAATTGCGGTCGAGTTGCTTGAGGGCATCAATAGTATCCCGGATATATTCAATGGTACGATCGAACTCTTTAACCGAGTCACTCAGGGATTTTCCGATTTCCCACATCAGGAGTTTTACAACTTCGTTTTTCTTCTGCTGCATCCTGAGCGTGAAGTCTTCCATGTGTGTAATCCTTTGCTGTACACTCATTACCGGCCATTCACCCTTTCCATTGTCGTAGGCTTTGCATGCTGCTTCGAGAGCCATCTCCGCTTCTCTCTCCGATAGCAAGGGATAATGCCCCAGGATTTGTTGTATGACATTTTCACCTTCCTGAAGGCAAACGGGACTTAATACTTCCTGATAATCTCCTGCCCAAGTAAGGATTTTTCCTCCAATAAGGTATTCCTTTTGCTCGAAAGGCTCGGAAATGCGAAATTCTTCGGGAATGTCATTTAGACCCGGGAAAAAGTGATCCTTAATCGTTTGCATCGGTATTTTATTGAAAATTTATTGCTCCTTTGTTAAACCCGCGAAGTTTAATGGCAGTGATCACATTTTTTGTCGACAGGGGAAACTCGGCTTTCATCATCCAGTCGTAATACTGCGGTTCTTTCCTGAAAACATCTTCCACCGGCTTGCCTTTGTATTTCCCGAAATTGAATACTTCATTTTTTTTATCGTTATAGACAATGTGCCCTACCATATCTACAAAATGTGATTGGTAGGAAAAGTCGAAAAGTGATTTGACATTATTGACCACAGGAGTGCTTTTCTTTCCATCCTGGTCGGTATATTGCTTCCCATTGTACACATCGAGCTGTGATTTGAGTATCTCATAGGTTGCGCGTGTATCGGCTTCGGCCGTATGTGCATCAACAAGTTCTTTCTGGCAATAAAACCTGTAGGCAGCATGGAGGGTTCGCGGTTCCATTTTGTGAAAGATGTTCTGAACATCCACCAGGTACCGGTTTTTTATGTCAAAGTTTATGCCTGCGCGGAGAAACTCCTCGATAAGCAAAGGAATATCGAACTTGTTGGAGTTGTATCCTGCCAGATCACAGTTTGCAAGCATCCTGTTAAGTTCATGGGCCACATCCTGGAAGGTGGGTTTATCATTTACATCGTCATCAGTGATGCCATGTATTTTTGTTGACTCAGGAGGAATGGGCATGCCTGGGTTCAGTAGGAAAGTCTTTATTATTTCCTCTCCTCCCGGCATCACTTTCAGGATGCAGATCTCAATGATCCTGTCGGAGGCTACTTTTACACCGGTACTTTCTATGTCGAGGAATACTATTGGCCGGTTAAGGTTTAATTCCATGATTTATACGGATTGGTTTGGGTCAAAACTCTCGATCACATCTCTTAATCTTTTCAGGTACATTCCCCCGAGAGCACCATCGACGATGCGGTGGTCATATGCCAGCGAGAGTACCATCATATGACGGATCCCGATCATATCTCCCTGCGGGGTTTCGATGACCACCGGTTTTTTGCGTATAGCTCCAATACCCAGAATGGCAACCTGAGGCTGGTTAATTATGGGGGTTCCGGTGATGCTGTCGAAGGAGCCGAAATTGGTTATGGTAAATGTGCCTCCCTGAATTTCGTCGGGAAGAAGTTTGTTTTCACGGGCTCTCTTAGCAAGATCATTAACATCTCTGGTAATTCCGAGCAGGTTTTTTTGATCTGCATTGCGGATAACCGGTACGATGAGGTTTCCGTTAGGCAGGGCTGTGGCCATACCTATGTTAATATTTTTTCTCAGGATGATGCGTGTTCCGTCGACAGAAGAGTTTATTCGCGGGAATTCACGGATTACGCGGGCTGCAGCCTCAATAAATATGGGAGTGAAGGTCAGTTTTTGCTTTTCTCTTTCCAGGAACGCATCTTTAACTTTTTCGCGCCATTTGACGATATTGGTTACGTCGGCTTCGATGAATGAGGTAACGTGCGGGGAAACTTGTTTCGACATGACCATATGGTCGGCAATAAGCTTTCTCATGCGGTCCATTTCAACGATCTCATCACCGGTTCCGGCGCTAACGGATATTGGCTCAACCGGGGCAGGCTTTGAGGGTGGAGTAGAAGCAGCAAAGGCTTGAGATTTGCCGGCGGCAGGCCTGTTCTTCAGGTAATCCAGGATATCCTGTTTGGTAACCCGTCCATCTTTGCCACTGCCAGGGATGGAGTCCAGTTCACCGACGGTGATATTTTCTTTTCTGGCAATACTTTTTACCAATGGTGAATAAAAGCGGTCTGATGCGGATTCAATGTTTTCAGTGTCAGCGGCAGATAGAGGAGGTTCCGTATCCGCTTCTTCTTTGGGTTGCTCCACGCTTTCCGGCTGGGGTTCAGGAGTTGCAGCACCGGTGTCGGCACCCTCGGTTTCTATGATGGCAATGGTTTTACCAACCGCAACTGTTTGTCCTTCCTGAAACAATATTTCGGTGATCTTACCTTCCACCGGAGAAGGTATCTCAGAGTCAACTTTATCCGTTGCGATCTCCACGATGGGATCATCCTCTTCTACGGAATCGCCTGCTCCTTTTAACCATTTTGTAATTGTTGCTTCGATAATACTTTCGCCCAGTTTGGGCATTACTAATTCAAACCTTGCCATTATAATGATTATTTATAGTTTGAAATATAATACAAATTTACGGTTAATATGTTCAAATATCTGTTCGACGTCTACCCATTTCCTTCATGCCTTTCAGGATGATGTTGAGGTCGGTGTTAATGCGATAATCGCGTGCATAAATAAGATTCAGCCATTGGATGGTCTCAGCGGGGAGAATTTTTTTCCGGAAGGCATCGGTGGGAGTAAGGATCCCCTTACGAATAGGAGGGAGAGATACATGAACTGAGTTTTTAAAGGAATTATAACCCACCCAGGATCGGTTGCCAATAAAAACAAGGAATATATTTCTGAGTAATCCAGGGATGTTTTTTACAAATGGAATAAATAGCGGGAAAAACAGCAGGGCAAAAAGGGAAATGCAAATATCGAGAAAACGTTTATTTCTTCTGTTAGCCCGGTTGGTAATAGCGTTGATGTCAATGGTATAAAGGTCTCCGGAAGTACTAATGGAGTTGGAACCGATGATGGAAAGGCTGTCTTCCGGGGCTATTTTAAATTCAATATTGGTTTCTCCCAGTTCCGACATGATATCTATGATTTCCCGGTGGGAGATATCGCGTGAGCAAAAGATCAGCTCGTCAATATTGTAAATAAAAACTATATCTTCAATTTGGTCGAGGCTTCCGAGGAAGACATCGTTTTTATGTTTTCCTGAAGAAGGGTGGACCAACCCTATAAAAGAAGGCAGGATATAGGTTTTTCTGAGAAGGTCGGCAACTCTTTCTGCTTCTTCTTTTTCTCCAATAATCAGGAATCGCCTGTTCTTAGTTGTACCTATTCTGAAATATCCGGGATTTAGCAAATGCAGAAGGAGGCGTAGCAGGATCATTGAGAAGAGCCCCCATACGGCTCCAAGGATGATTATTGCCCTAGAGAAGCGGAATGATTCATTCAGGAGGGCGTAAACTACGAGGATGATTACCGTTCCGATGGCTATTCCCTGAAAGATCTTTATCAGCCTGACAGGACGGTCGTAACCTCCGCTGAGAAATACGGAAAAAAGCCAGATGAGTATATATGCCGGTACAACGATAGTGATGAATTCCGGTGGATATTGCCCGCCATCAGGGAAAATAACCTGAAGTTCCCAGTAGGATTTTATGAAATAGATACCGGAGAAGATGAGAAGAATGTCTATGAAGGGAAGAAAGGCTTTTTGTACGAATCGGGCCATGATGGCTGCTGATGCTCTGAGGTAAATGGCCGTATTGATCAGGAAAGAGAAAAGATTTGCTCTTCTCTGGGAGAAATGCTTTCGGGCAAAAATGACCATTGCCCTGTAAAAGACCAGAACGTAATTGATACTGCTCTTTTTTGTGCTTTCGCCCTTGTAATGTATGATCCTTGTTCCCGGGAAATAAAAATTTTTATATCCGGCCTGGCTGATCCTGTATGATAAGTCTATATCTTCTCCATACATGAAAAAATCCTCATCCAGCAGCCCTGTTTTATCGAGAGCCGATCTCCTAAGAAGCATGAATGCCCCCGAGAGTACATCTACCTCATGTATTTCATCCTTGTCAAGGAACCCCAGGTGATATTTACCGAAAACCCTGGATTTAGGGAACAATTTAGCAAGCCCGAAGATTTTGTAAAAAGCTACATCCGGGGTGGGTAATCCCCGTTTGGATTCAGGCAGGAAGTTCCCTTTGCCGTCAATCATTTTCACACCAAGACCTCCGGCTTCAGGATGCTTATCCATAAATTCAATTACCTTCCTGAATGTGTCGTCTTCCACCAGGGTGTCGGGATTCAGGAGGAGGACATATTCTCCTTCCGACTGTTTGATAGCCTGATTGTTGGCTCTGGAAAAACCTGTATTAACAGTGTTTGCAATGAGCTTAACATCAGGATACTTTTCCCTTACCATTTTGACGGAGCCGTCAACCGAATTGTTGTCAACAACGAACACTTCGGCATCCAGGTCGATCAGTGCTTTTTTCACGGACATCAGGCACTGATCCAGAAAGTGTTTAACGTTATAATTGACAATAACAATGGATAGTTTCATACCTTGCCGTAGATAATCGGAACTGCGGTTCAAAGATAAAACTATTTATGTTTCCCTTATGGCAAGAAGAGGCATATTGGTCTGCAATAGATTTTTCTTGGTTATGCCTTGATAGAACAATCGTTTGAAAAATCCTTTTTTATGAGGAATAAATGCGACAAGAGAGATGTCGTGTTCCCGGATAAAAGCTTCGATATCATCCTGAATATTGCTTTCCGGGAGAATATGGTAGGTTATGTTTCCTTCCCTTTCTTTATCGGCAAAATGATTTTCGATGGGTTTAAGCCTTTCCTGCGCTTCCTGTCTTTCGTTGCTGATTAGCAGATGCAGGAAAAACAAAGCCGGATTATAATGCTTCAGGATACTGAAGGTTTTATCGAGCACAGGAATATCCGCATCGGATATTTCCGAAAGATACAGTACCCTGCCGATAACGGGATTATCTTTTAATTCGGGAATAGCGAATACCGGGGCTTTGGCATGATCCATAATTTTTTTTGAGACACTTCCTTCCAGGAAACCTTTTTCTCCCGAGCCATGGGTTCCCATAACAATCAGGTCGGGTTTGTATTCATTTTCCATATCCAGGATTTCAAACTCCGGTTCTCCACCTTCCAGAGTATAAACCACCTTAATGTTTTTAAGCCCTTTCGACCTGACCTGGTCAATGAGACGCGATTGCAAAAGTTGGATATCGTTTTCCGAACGCTGCCGGATATCCATCAGCAATTGTTCGTTGATCATAGTTTCAGTATCAATTCCTGTCGGGAAACTGCTATCGGTTACTATTACCTGATCAAAAAAAGAATTAAATAAACGGATTTCTGTGGATTCATTGCCGGCGAGTAATAGCGCGTACTGGCATACACTCCAGGTGTTTTCTGAAAAATCAACGGGTACCAGGATCTTTTTCATTTTAAGGGCTTTTTGTGAATAATGGATTTACAACCTATTTTTATTAAGTAAAAATAATCCATTTTTTGAAACAATCTTTGCTTTTATGGTTTGTTAATTGGAATTTGATCATACATTTGGGTAATCAAATACCAATTCCATTATTATGTCCCGGATCATAGCCTTAACTGAAGCGGCATCTATAGCGATACATGGTATGATTATCCTTGCAAGGTCTGAGGGATCAGTAAGTGTTAATCAGATAGCAGAGGTTAACAATAGTTCAAGACATCATGTAGCTAAAATATTCCAGCGTTTGGTGAAAGAGGGCTATGTGAGCTCGAATCGCGGGCCCAATGGTGGCTTTTTGTTAAAGAAATCCGCGGATAAGATTACGCTTTTGGATATTTATGAGGTTATCGAAGGAAGACTTAGCACACATCATTGTCCCTTGGAAAAGCCAATATGTCCTTTCGATCAGTGCATCTTTGAAAACAAGATCAAAGAAATGGCCGAGGATTTTCGTGATTTTCTGCAATCCAGGACTTTGTTGGATTATCAATGATACAGGGTCAGGAAGCAAAATAGGTAATAATATAAAACAGCGTAAATCCTGTCAGGAAAACAATCCCTATCCACGCATAGATTTTTAATCCTTTGCTTAATCTGCCCTGAAGAGGCATTGATTTGGCTGTTACTACGCGATAGTTCATGAACGCGAGAACAGGGGCGGTAAGAAAAGAGAGTGTAGTCGCCAGGTCGACCATAAACCGCATGGATGTTGCGAAGAAGAGCAGGGTTATTATCGTTCCTGTGGAAAGAATAAGTATCCAGAACCAGTAAAAGTAGTTTCTGTTTCCAATCTGAGAAGTTAAGCGGGGAAAAAGTATTTCCGTAGTAGGCATAAGTACGCGGGGATAAGCATCGATGCATGTGAGGGTTGTGCTGAACATGGTTGTTAGGGCTGCAGCGGCAATGATATAATATGCCCATTTGCCGATAGATTCAGTATACATTTCAATGAGTTGTCCGGCAAAAACAGTTCCATTGGAGGATAATTCGATACCCGAACCATGCAATACAAGTGCTCCAAGGGAAAGGAAGCAACATGCCATGATTGCTGTCCCGATATATCCTATCCTGAAATCGAGAAGAGAATCGCGCAAGGAAGGCTTATAATGTAAATTGCGTTGTTTGGCAACCGACCATAGGGAAGACCATACGGCAACATCAATGGGAGCCGGCATCCAGCCAACAAAGGCAATAAGGAAGAAAATGTCGGTACTGTTATACCAGGAAAACTCTCCCGACCAGTTTGAGCCGGCATGAACCCCTTTTGATAATGCTCCGGCAACTGCGAAAACGGTAGAGATTGCAAGAATTACGATAACGAATTTAATCAGTTTGTCGAGCAGATTATACCGGCCTATCATCAATATGACAACAGTGGAGATCAGCAAAATGGCGCTTATCCACCCCGGATTCAAATTGATATGGAGAATATTTCCTGTCAAACCTGCCGTAACTATAGTAACAGCTGCCTGAATTGCGAACATCGTTAATAAGGTAAGGATAGCAAAAGCAACGATTGCCCATTTTCCCATTTTGCGGTATCCATCAATAAGGCTTTCACCGGTAACGGCAGCATAACGGGTACCGAACTCAAAAAAGGGATATTTAAGAGCATTTACGAGGATAAGAACCCAAACCAGGCTGAATCCATATGATGCTCCTGCCCGGGTAGACTGCACTAAATGAGAAACCCCGATTGCTGCTCCTGCGTAGAGAAGCCCGGGACCCAGAATTCTCAATAAATGACGGATGTTCATCCTTGCCGCTTTTTGGAAGTCAAATGTATGGAAAACATAAAGTCTTTCAGAGACTGATGAAAATTTTAATCTTTTAAATTGACAGGCGGAGTAGAATGTCATTTAAAGCAAATTGCCGGATCATTCGATTATTGGTTAATTTTACTCCCTTCAAGAAAACATAAATTAAATACAAAAATGGATATCCGACAGTCTTTTAAATCAAACATTCAGGAAGGTTATTCCTTTAAAGGAGAAAGTTTTCTGCTCGGTACGGCTATGCTTAATGGTGAATGCATATCTGAAGCTTTTGTGAAAATTCCTCTGAAAACCCTTAACAGACATGGTTTGATCGCAGGGGCTACCGGGACGGGAAAAACCAAGACCCTACAGGTAATTTCAGAACAATTATCTGAAAATGGGATTCCTGTATTGTTAATGGATATTAAGGGAGATATGAGTGGTCTCGCTAAGCCAGGGGAAGAGAAGGAAATTATCAAAGAAAGGCATGCAAGGCTGGGATTTAACTATACGGCGAAGGCAATGCCTGTAGAGCTTATGACCCTGTCTGGAGAAAAAGGCGTGAGACTCCGCTCCACGGTGACGGAATTTGGCCCCATTCTGATTTCGAAGCTTCTGGAACTAAATGATACACAGGGAAGTGTTGTTTCTCTGGTCTTCAAATATTGCGATGATCATGACCTGCCCCTGATCGACCTCAAGGATTTTAAAAGAATACTCCAATATGCCATCCAGGATGGGAAGGAGATTGTTTCCAGGGAGTATGGCAGTGTTTCTCCAGCCACAGTAAATACGATATTGCGGAAGATCATTGAACTGGAACAGCAAGGGGCTGAGAGTTTTTTCGGGGAGCCGTCGTTCGATGTGAATGACCTGCTTAGAAAAGACAAAGAAGGTAACGGTTATATATCCATCATCCGCCTTGTTGATATGCAGGACAAGCCGAAGATGTTCACTACCTTTATGTTGAGTTTGTTGGCAGAGGTCTACGAGAAATTCCCGGAAAGGGGTGACCCGTTGAAACCCGAACTTGTTATTTTTATTGATGAAGCTCATTTGGTTTTCAAAAATACTTCCCGGGTGCTGATAGACCAGATAGAAACCATCATTAAACTGATTCGCTCTAAAGGTGTTGGCATCTATTTTTGCACACAAAACCCTACTGACGTTCCTGATGCTGTTCTTAGCCAACTGGGACTCAAGGTTCAGCATGCCTTGAGGGCTTTTACAGCCAAAGATCGAAAAGAGATCCGGCAAACAGCCGAAAACTATCCTGAATCGGAATATTACCTTACCGATGAAGTATTGACGTCTCTGGGTATAGGTGAAGCTTTGGTTACTGCACTGGACGAAAAAGGCAGACCAACGCCTTTAGCTGTAACATACATGAGAGCTCCCATGACGAGAATGGATATTCTGGGTGATGAAGAGCAAAACGAGATCGTTGAAAATTCTTTTCTCGCCGATAAATATGAGAATACTATCGACTCTGAATCAGCCTATGAAATGCTTTCCCGCAAAATAGAAAAGGCCAGGACCCAAATGCAATATGAAGAGAAACCCCGGGAGAAGCCCGGAAGGAGACAAAAAACCACACAGCCTTCAACACTGGAAACCCTGGCGAAAAACACCATGGTCAGGCAAGTAGGAAGAACGTTGGCAAGGGAATTGATAAGGGGTTTGTTCGGGGTGCTGAAATAGCTTTAAATGATTACCAGGAATGATGAATGTCAGGTTGCAAGCTGCCTGATAAGTGGTAATGCCATTCTTTTCTTTCAGGGAATGATTCAATAAAAAAACCTGTCCGTTTACAGAAGATTGTTACGGACAGGTTTTTTTAATTGCCTTAACCGAAGATTATTTGGCCTTTACCTTGGTAACGACTTTATCTTCATATACATAAACATGACTGGCATCATTTGTCAGTGTGGTTGCTGCTCCGGTTTTGGCTTTGAATTCCGCAAAGCTGCATCCTGCAGAAAGATCGAAACAAGCGATATCTGCCTTATCGGTTTTCAGGATAAGAATATCGCCAATTCTGGCCTCCAGTCTTGAAGTCTTGTATTTTGCGTTGCACACCAGGTCTCCGTTGGAAGCCTTAAATTTGGAAATACCTTTCTCTCCAACCACAACTATATCGTCATTATAAGGCAGAATGAGGGATGCCAGGCCGACTCCGCCTTTATTGACAGGCACAACGAATTTGTCTTCCCCATTTTCAGGATTAATGGAGTGAAGCTCTTTACCGCTGCACACAATGAACTCATTGCCCAGATAGATGGCATTGGTAATTCCTTTCTTAAATTTTTCCGATTCCCATGCCATTTTCCCATCACTCACGTTAAATGCTTTAACACCGTAGGGTTTGACATCCTCATAGCCTACAAACTCCACTTCAACCCATGAATCACCGGATTTGTATTTGTGATGGTATTGAACTTCTACTTTACCACCGATCTGCAGGATGATTTTATCGCCGACAAGATACATGCCGGGTATTGCCTTGGCTTGTGGTATTTCGGGTGATGTCCAGATCAGTTGTCCTGTATGAACATCATATTTTTTCAAATACTGGCTCTTTTTATCCGACATTTCCATCACATAGAAGTCGTCTCCCACAATCAGCGGGTCGGCTACTGCTCCGTAAACGCCAAAAGCAAAGACCTGTCCTTGCGGTTTTCTGACAAGCCCGTCGGCGGTGTAATCATAAGCTGCCGACCAGATATTGGCACCGGTTTTCAGATCGTATACCTGGATGCCGTTAAGGCGGAGAATGACTTTGTCGTTAACAACTTCAAGATCAAATACAAAGTCACGTGTAACAGCCTTTCTCTCAGCCCGGCCGATATATGTGCTTTCCCAGAGGACTTCTCCATTGCCGGCATTTACCTTCATGATCTGATTTTTGAATCCGGTAAACAGAGAAGCTAAAAAACCAGGTTTGAAGTTAACCATCAGGATGGCGTCTTCACCAGGTAGATATAGCCATTGGCCTACTGCTCCCTTAAATTGCGCAGTGCTCCATACTTCTTCACCGGTGCGGGCTTTGATAAATACAAGTTTGTCCTTTAAGGATAAAACAAATGCATCTTTCTCAGGAATATACATCACAAGGTCTTCGCTCAAATTCTGGTATTTATCGGAAGTCCAAAGTAATGAACCATCGTCCATATTTATACAAGCGATTTGATCACTTCCCATTTTCCTGTCGAAAAGGAAGATAGTGTTTGATTCCCAGAAAGCGAGCAGCTCGTCAATTTTTCTCAGGTTGGGAGCAATTTCCTTGAATGCTTTGGTCCAGATGGTTTTACCATCCTTGTTTTGAAATACTGTGAGTTCTTTATCCGATGCAACGAAACTGAATCCACTTTCGGTGTTACCAAGGTCGGTTCCGTGATAGATGATCTTGTGGCCCATTTTTTGTTCCCAGACTATGGCCATATCCTCCTGGGAGAAAACACCGCAGGTAAGTGCTGCAGCTATTACTAATAATACTGTTTTTCTCATGGTTCTTGGTTTTGGATTTTAGTTAAATGTGAAAGAATAACTGAATTTATAATCGCGCCCTTTTGGGGTTTTAAACGAAAACTCGAAATTCATAAGAATATCCTTTAATTCATTCTGAAAACGGATCTCACCGTTTTCGCTTCCTGAGCAAAAGACTGTTGCGACTTTGCCTCTTTCATGAATTGTAATATCGAGATGATAGGTTCCTTTGGCTTTGTTTTCCATAGCCCATTTATACAATGAGCCATCCGGTCCCTTCATGGCTGCTTCAATGTCTGCTTTAGCAGCCTCAATTACCTGATTTTTATCTTCTATTAGCCGTTTACCGGCGTAACTGCCGGCTGTTATAAGCAAAATAAGAAACAGGATTATGCTTCGTTTCATAAGGTATTTGAATTTATTTCTGGTGGAAGTTCCAGTAAATTAAACGGTTTCCCATTGTAATCAAAATAATTTCATTACCTGGCAGGAAAACAAAAGCGGCCCTGCCATCGGTGCGAAGGAATTCTCCCTGGTCTTTTTCAAACATGCGTTGACTTAATGTGAAGCGCTCGTAAAACCTTCCTGTTTCATAATCATAGATATGAAGCTCCGGGAACGATGTATAAGTATTGACAGATCCGGCGGATATTATTCCAAAGTATTTTTTATCGGGACTTATCGCATAATCCGGGAGATGAGCTGATTTTGAGGTGAACCCTTTGCGGGTAGGTTCCCAGTTTTTCGCATTTACAACTTTGATGTTCCACTGCTTTTCACCTTTTGCAGCAGAATTGATGTCAGGATGGGATATCTGCAAAACAAATAGTTCATTGTGGTCTGGAGAAAAACTCATGTCGTATACCAGATCAAAAAAGTGATTGATTGATCCTTCCTTTTTCAGCGTTTCCAAATTATATAAAGAAATCTGGTTTTTATATCTGGAAGTAGCTTTAAGTGATTTTTTATCTTTTCCAAATGAGCCCGATTGTTTGAGTTCCTCTGCATTGGGGCTGTGGGCTATCAGTAGAGTTTTCCCGTCAGGGGAGAAGGTGGCAGCAAATCCTTCCTCTTCCAATGTTAAGGTTTTTAGTAACTTAAAATCCTTTAAGTCCCATAACGTTATTTCATTACCCTCCATCGTGAGTATCATGCTTTGGGCCGAACTTACCTTTACAATATTATATCCCTCGAATTTCTTCAGGATTTCTCCCGATTCACCATCCAGTAAATTGTAAACTGAGGGTCTGTCATAATTGGCGATTCCTGGATTGTAGTATAGCTTTTCAAGAATAATGTACTTCCCTTCAGGCGTATAATGCACTGCTGAACCGGCAGTCCAGGAATCGGTATTGGCAGTTTGTAAAGATTGCTCCGATTTCCAGTCGAAAAAGATAAGCGGAAAATCTCCCGTTCCGCTGAGAACAACAAATTGCCCATCAGGAGAAATGTCTACTCCTGAAGAAACAAGGTTGTTATTTTCACTAAACCTGATTTTTCGGTAATCGGTCTCATCGGCCTGGGAGAAAGAAATTTGCTGGAAAATCAATAGAAAGATAAGGGTGAAAAGTGGTTTCATCCGTTATTAGGGTTTATGTTATAATGGGCTTAACAATTTACAATGATTTTTGATTGATGTCAATAAAAAAAATGTTATATTGTTGAATAAATTGTAAAAAGTATAGGGAATGATAAATACCTGGATGCACCCTGCACCCTGCAACCTGTAACCTGGGGCTTAAATGCTTTTCCCAATGAAACAAACGGATAATGTCGGGTTAATGTCGCGTTAAATTCGTGCCAATGACCCCCTAAGTTCGTTGACAGTCTTTACGTTAATGTATATTCTTGTATTAAATTCAAAAGAAAATGGATCAACCGGAACTTGGACAATTGATTGCAAAGTTGAGGAAGGCCAAAGGTCTGACTCAGGAAGAACTTGTAGGCAGATGCAAACTTAGCGTCAGGACTCTTCAGCGTATTGAATCCGGTGAAGTTATGCCCAGGAGTTTTACCCTGAAAACTATTTTCCGTGAGCTGGATTATCAGGAAGATGAGACCATTGTAAAACATGCCGCCATTTATAGTAATGATAAACGTTCTGTGGATCCCTGGCTTTTGAGTTTACTGACTTTTACCAAGGATTTATTTAACTTAAAAACCAAACCCATGAGAAAAATTGCAATTTTGTCCCTGCCCATTGCAGCAGTATGCCTGTTGCTGGTTTTTGTTTGCCACAAAACTGAAGCACAAAATGCCGGTGATGTACAACAAACCATTGTCGAAAAAAATCAGAACTTTGTACGATGGTTTAATGAAGGGAAGATAGATTCTTTGCTGACTGTTTATCGAAAAGATGCTTGTCTGATAGCAGTTGGCTGCGGTCTTGCCACAATTGGGGAGTATTATGCATACCAGACAACGCAGTTTACATTCAATGAATTGAAAACGTTGTCGGTGAGTGTCTGCGATTCCATTGCAGTTGAGAAGGGAGCATGGATCATAAAGCTAAATGAGTCGGGCGAATTGCTCAGGGGAGAGTATCTGAGCGAATGGCGTCATTCCAATGGGCAGTGGTTGATGGTGAATGACATCGGGAGTGTGAAGTGGTAGCTTTTATTTAAACTTTAACAGGCTTTGAAAGATTTTAAGAAAGTAATCGATGAACAAATAATCTTTAATCAAGGGAAAAACTTCTTCCATGATGATTTTCCGCAAAACATGAAGTTTTGTGAAGATGTGGTTCAGGCCTTTGAACGAGTTGGGAGCCTCAGTGATGATGATGCCGGTAAACTGGTTGATTATGCTACCGAAAGGTCATTGACAGAATTTTGTCGTATTAATCAGTTTTTTTATTTCGGCAAAGAAGGCCGGGATAGATTAAGGTCAGTTTATCAATGGTTATACACCGAGTTGAAACGCGGGGATTTGCCAATTGAGAAAATTGCGGAAATACATTATGGTAATTTGAAAGATTGGATCCTTCATACAAATCTATTTGCCAAAAATCTATATCAGAATCGTGAGTCTTTATTGCAGCCCATCCCTGCTTCCGAATACAGTGCCGATTTTCAGTTAATGATACTCGGGATGGATGCCGATAGTCTGTTGGAACCTGTTTTGGATATTGGTTGTGGACAATCTGCTAACCTTGTCAATTTTTTAAGAAATGAAGGTGTTGAAGCCTATGGGATTGACCGTTTTGTTTATGATGACCAGTACTTAATCCAGGGGGATTGGCTGGATTATCATTTTAGGGCTGCATCCTGGGGCACGCTTATCAGCAACCTGGGCTTTTCTGTTCATTTTATTCATCACCATCTGAGAGAAGATGGTGAATACAAACTCTATGCAGACAAGTATATGCAAATCCTGAATTCGCTTGTTCCCGGAGGATCATTGTATTATGCCCCAGGATTACCTTTTATAGAATGCTTTCTCGATTCCGACAGATTTAATTTGCAGGTAAATCAAATATCCGGCTTTAACCTGACAAGAGTGAAAATTACAAGAATTCCCTAATGCCCGATTTTTCAGTAAAGGCATTTTATTTTTGGTACTTGTTTGGATATTAACTATATTGCGTATTGGTCCTTTACCCAATACTGCTATATATGGAAAATACGGGAAAATCCGCCCCGAGGAAGGAAAATGCTGATACAGATTCATTTATTTCGAAGGAAATTAAGGATTATAAGGGTATTTACGAGCATCTTTTCAAAACCACCTCCAATGCAGTTTACTTTTTAAACAATGAAGGAACCATTCTTGATGCAAATCCTGCAGCAGGAAAAATGCTAAGGCGAGCTCCGGAGGAAATCAGAGGAATGGAGATATCTGAAATTGATCCGGAATTTGATAAAGAAAAGTTTCTTTCCTTCTGGGATAAGCATGAACCTGGAAAATCCATCGTATTTGAATCCAGGCACCTCAGGAAAGATGGTAGTTTATTTCCCGTCGAAGTCATAGGAATGAATTTTCTTGTAAACGGGAAGGTCTATCTGTTTGGGATAGTTAGAGATTTGACCGCGGATAAGAAAAAAGATGCTGACTTGAAGGAAAGCAGGGACCTGTTCCGGAATGCATTTGAATATTCAGGAATAGGCATGGCACTGTCCGATGCTCAGGGTAATTATATCACTGTTAATAATGCTTTTGCCGAAATGTTTGGTTATTCCAGAGAAGAAATGATAGGCGTGAATTTTAAGGAAATAACCCATGAAGAAGATTTGCCGGGTAGTCTGGACAAACTGAAGGAAATGACCGGGGGCATGGTTGATGGTTACGAAATAATTAAAAGATACAGGCATAAGAATGGTAAAATCTTGTACGGCAGGTTGAATATGGCATTGTTGAGGGAAGACGACAACTCTATTAAGTATATGATTGCCCAGGTTCAGGATGTTACCGATCATTATATGGCCGATAAAGCCATGGAAGAAAGTGAAAAATTACTGAAAGAAGCACAGAATTTAGGTAATATAGGTAGCTGGAAGTGGGATGTTTTAAACGGTTCCCTGAAATGGTCGGATCAGCTATATAGTATGTGGGGATTTGACAGGCCAAAAGATCTGAGCTATGAGATGATTGAGGAACGGATCCATCCCGATGACCGGGACTACAATAATCAAAATGTTGCTAAAGCCTTGAAGGAGGATGATCATGTTGAGTATGAATTTAGAATCATCAAACCGGATGGTGAGATACGCAATATTTTGCAACGAATGATCGTAACCAGGGATAATAAAGGAAATACCAGGGAAGTCTTTGGCATTATGCAGGATATTTCAGACCGGGTTGCAATGGAAGAAGCTCTGAAAGAAAGTGACAGGCTTAAATCGGTTTTTCTTGCCAATATGAGCCACGAAATCAGAACCCCCATGAATGCAATCATCGGATTCTCTTCTCTGTTGGGTGATGCTTTCCCAAAGAATAGTAAAACCAATATGTATGTTCAGATAATCCAAAGTTCCGGTGAAAGATTGATGAGCTTGATTGATGATATCATTGATGTGTCAAAAATTGAACTCAACAAATTGAAGATTGAAAGAAAATCCTGCGATATTAACATGCTTATTCAGGAAGTGGTAATTCAGTTCAGGAATAATCCTCTTCTGAGAAACAAACCGGATTTGAAAATTATACAGTCAATCCCATCTTCAATGACAAATGTCTTGGTTAAAACCGATCCCTTACGATTGAAACAGATACTTGATAACCTGATGTCAAATGCCGTAAAACATACCGATAAAGGTTTTGTTGAGTTGGGATATGAAATGAAGGAAAGCCAGGGTTTTCCATATCTGGAATTCTTTGTCAGGGATACAGGAGTTGGCATTCCTGCAGATAGCCAGCCCTTTGTTTTCGACCGGTTCTATCAGGTGGAAAGTAATAAGTTCAAGGAAGGGACAGGTTTGGGGCTGAGTATATGCAAAGGACTGGTTGAACTGCTGGGAGGTAAAATCATGCTTGAATCCCGTGAAAATGAGGGGAGCAGGTTTTTCTTCACCATCCCTTTTGATCGGGATGAAGTTGTTAAGGAAAAAGAAAAACGGGAAAAGCCGAAGATGAAAACGATTGATCTTCAGGGAAAGCTGATTTATATAGCTGAAGATGACCTTTCTTCATTTCATTACCTGGAAGCCGTTCTGGATCATTCCGGGGCAAAATTGATTCATTGCATGAATGGACAGCTTTTGCTTGATCAAATCAACAAAATAATTCCTGATTTGATTTTACTGGATATCAATATGCCTGTTATGGATGGCTATGATTTTATGGCAGAATTAACTAAAAAGAATATATCGGTTCCCGTAATTGCTCTGACTGCATACGCTATGCCTGAAGAAAATGTGAAATGTGTTGATTCCGGGTGTGTGGGATATATCTCAAAACCGGCCAGGAAGGTTGATATTCTTGCTGAAATATATAATGTCTTGCATCCTGGTTAATAAACCAAGGCGATGAGGCAAAAAACTAAGAGTTGTCCTGAAGAATCCTGCAACCAATAACTTGAATCCTGAAGCATGCAACCTCCAACTTTTGTTTTTTCTTTATTCGCGATTTTTTTCTATGTTTGAATGTAAAGTACAATAAATCCAACCTATGAAAAGTGTTTTTTTTACAGTTTTTATTCTGTTATCTTTTGCAGTATTATCGCAGAACTGGAGTTCTGTCGGGGGCAATAATCAGCGCAATGGTGTTACGAAATATAATGCTCCTCTTATCCTGGATGATAATAAACTTTGGGAAGTTACTGACGCAAATTATTCTGTTTTCGGCAATGCCGTTTATTCCTGGAACGACAGGTTCATTACTACAAGGGTGAGATTTTCGCCTGTTTACTCCGGGGTGGTTGAATGCAGAAGCCTTTACACTGGTAGTCTTTTATGGGAGCAGGAACTGTATGAAACATCGATTCTTTACTGTGTCGGGATGAATGAAGATGCAGCTTATGTGCACGACTATTCTTCTGATACACTTTATGCCCTGAATATCACCGACGGGAGCGTCAAGTGGAGAGGAGAGATAAAATCACAATCATTTGGCGGAGCACATAATATTTTGTTTGCCTGCAATGGCGACCCTGTTTTGAACGGGCCTAACGGATATAATCCTTCCATGATCCGCTTGGATAAAGATGATGGAAGTCTGGTCTGGACGAATGAAAATTTTGTATCTATCATGCCTTCAGCGGATTATTGCCTATATAATGAAACTATTTACAAATGGGAGGGAACGATTACAACTGCTATTAAATTGTTAGCGGTGGATGCCCGCACAGGGGAGACTCTTTATTACAGCGATGCCCTACCCGGCGATGGCGACCAGGAAGGTCCGCTTACTGTTTCTCCTGATGGAACTATCTACGGACAGCGTGATGGGGGTGATTTGTTTGCCTTCCGGGACAACGGCTCGGGATTTGATATACTCTGGACTTACGCCCTTGTTTCAGGAGGTCCGGGAACCTATGGTAATATTGGTTTTGATGCGGAGAATAACCCCATCCTTACCGATAGCAACCGCGTTGTCAAGCTTAGTAAAAACAATGGAAGCATTCTGTTTTCGTCTCCTGCATTGCAGGCAGAACCTGTTGCAGATCATCGTATTACCGTCGATGCCTCAGGAAATATCATGGTTTCTAATGCTGAACCCGCCGGCGGCAGGTACTGGATGATCAGTCCGGATTTCCAGGAAATCATTTGGGAACTGCCGTTATCCTATAACTATTATTGCGGGCCTAATTTGAACCACGAAGGAATTATGGTTTTTACCAAAGTAGGTTATGGCATTGAGGCATACCAGGGTCTCGTGGATAATGGCCCGGTTGCTGATTTTGTTGCTTCAGAAAGAGTTATTTATGAAGGTGAAAGCGTGGATTTTACTAATCTTTCTTCTTTTACTCAAGATGCATGGAGTTGGGAATTTGATGGGGCAGACCCGTCTGTTTCTACCGTTCAGAATCCCACGGGTATTGAATATCATTATCCGGGTCTTTATAATGTGAGTCTTGCCGTGTCTGGTACTGATGGTTCTGATACCCTTATGAAAGAATGTTATATTGAAGTTATTCCGGCAGTAGGTTTCCCGGAAAGAGCGGAGAAAAGTGCTATAACTGTTTTCCCAAACCCCGTGAGGGATCAACTGGGAATCAGATTTGCACAGAATATCCCTATGGATTTTACCGTAACCTTGCTCGATCTATCAGGCCGTGAAGTGCTTAGTATAGAAAATATCAGTGGAAATCCGGTGAATTGGATAAGTTTGCCCGGTACGATATCCAACGGTTTGTTTTTCCTCAAGTTGGATGCCGAAGGACAATCTGCCCTGATTAAAGTACTTGTTGAAAGATAGCAACCTGTTGTTTCCTGAAGATCGTTTGTGATTGGCTTGCTGCAGGAGTATGGTATGATAGAACCTGCATGCAGTGAATTATTATTTTACATGATTGTGTATAAAATACTTTTGGGTTTCACGTCATTTATTACTTTTGATAAAAAAAAGAAATGGAAGACAAGAAATTCCGTGCCCTGATGGTCAGGGAACAGGATGGAGGGTTTGTCCGTAAGATTGAAGAACGCTCTATCAGTGAACTGCCGGACCACGAGGTACTTATCAGAGTTCTATTCTCCGGATTAAACTATAAAGATGCTCTTTCCGCCACAGGCAATAAAGGGGTTACGAGGACATATCCCTTTCAGCCGGGTATTGATGCTTCGGGCATTGTAGAAGCATCGAAAAGCCCTCTGTTCAATAAGGGAGATGAGGTGCTTGTAACAGGATATGATTTGGGAATGAATACTGATGGGGGATTCGGCGAATATATCCGTGTACCGGGAGATTGGGTCGTCCCTCGTCCCTCAGGCTTAACATTGCGTGAATGCATGATTTACGGCACCGCAGGCTTTACCGTCGCTCTCGGGGTGGATAAGATGCTTCGCATGGGACAGAAACCCGAGGATGGGGATATCCTGGTTACAGGAGCCTCCGGTGGGGTCGGGAGTATTGCTGTAGCTGTGTTGTCACGATTGGGTTTCAATGTTATTGCCGCCACAGGAAAGCAGGATGCACATGATTATCTGAAATCCCTGGGAGCTAAAAGGATTATTGACAGAGAGGAAGTAGATGACACCTCCGGTCGTTTGTTACTTAAACCCATGTGGGCAGGGGCTTACGACACAGTGGGCGGGAATATCCTGAATACCGTCCTGAGGGCATGTAAAGTCCACGGTAGCGTAGCTACTGCCGGTAATGCCCTGTCATTTAAGCTGGATACCACCGTCTTTCCTTTTATCCTCAATGGCGTTAACCTGCTGGGGGTCAATTCTGCAACCTGCCCTATGGATCACAGAAGAGAACTATGGGATAAGCTGGCCGGGAAATGGCGTATCAGCCATATGGATAAGATCGCTCAACCTATGAAACCGGAAGAACTTGATCATTATATCGATGAAATTATAAAGGGAAGAATTATGGGAAGAATGTTGCTGGAGTACTAAGCTTCCTGCCATATCCTCCAGGATTCAACTGCCTGAAGTAATAACATCTCCATCCCATTTTCCGTATGCGCTCCGGCTTCCTTGCCTTTTTTCAGGAATAAGGTTTCTGCCGGATTGTATATCAAATCGAAAAGAAAATGGTCTGTGTTCAGCCATTCATAAGCAATGGGTGGACAATTGCTGATCTCGGGAACCATACCCAGTGGTGTGGTGTTGATGATGATATTATATTTTTCAAGGATTTTCTTGTCTGTCTGCGAATAATGCAATTGTTCCTTATTGGCAGGATGCCTTGTGACAATCCGGGAAAAGATACTCATCTTATTCAAAACATACTGCACAGTGCGGGAAGAAGCTCCGGACCCCAGTACCAGGGCATGACCGCCTTCATTTTTATAAAAACCGGCAAACGATTTTTCAAATCCATAAGCATCGGTATTGAATCCCTTCAGGAATAAACCTGTTTTTTCCCGGTAAACTTTGACTGTATTGACGGCACCTGTTTGCAAGGCAATAGCATCCAGAGCATCCAGAAAGGGTATAACGGCTGTTTTAAAAGGCATGGTCACATTAAGACCTTCCAGTGAAGGGGTTTTCAGGAACAATTCACGGATACCTGAAACATCCTGCAAAGGGAAAAGATCATAAAAGGCGGAGATGTTTTCTTCGGAAAACTTTTCCTGGAACAAGGCTTTTGAAAAAGAATGATCCAGCGGATAGCCGGTCAGACCGTAAAGATTCATGAGGATTTCTTTTCCGCCAGTTTTTCTATGGCCCAGATAGAGGCAATGCCTGCAAGAATGATAGCAATAGCATACCAGAACTCCGGATTTATTTCCTGGGGCAGGTACCTGATATATCGGGCGATTACCGGCTCGCCGTCTTTTATTACCACCTGCCCGGCAATCTCAAGGTATTCCTTTCGTTGCCACGGCCAGAGTATACTCACCGAACCCAGAATGAATCCTGTGAGAATGGAAATGGTTTCATTTCGGTATTTCCTGAAAACCCAGGATAAAAAATGTGAGAATGCAATCAATCCTACTACAGCCCCGATCAAAACCGGTAAAAGTATGCTGAAATCACGGTCATTAATGGCATCTATGGCAACCAGTTTATAATTGCCCATAATGAACAACACAAACGATCCCGAGAGCCCCGGGAGGATCATACTGCAAATCGCAACAATGCCGCAGAGTACCAGGTAGTAAAAACTGTGGTTCTCAGTAGCCGGGTTTAAAACGGAAATAATGATGGCAATAGCGGTTCCGATAATGAAGGTTACGGCAACACTTGTGGTTAGTTTCTCAATCCTCTTTCCGACAAAATACACAGAGGCAAGCACCAGCCCAAAAAAATATGCCCAGATATACACAGGATAATTCGTGAAAAGGTAATCGAAAAGCCTTGCCAAAGTTAGAATTGCTATGACGACACCGAAAAAAATTGCCAGCAGGAAGTAAAGATCAATATACCTGGCGAAATCCCCAAACTTTCCCTTCAATAAGAACCTGAGAGCGGTGAAATTTATTGATTTAATGGCATTGATCAGACGCTCAAAAACCTGCGTGATGAGAGCTATGGTGCCACCGGAAACTCCGGGAATGATATTGGCTGCCCCCATGGCTATGCCTTTCAGTATAAGAACCAGATATTTCATTTTATAATTATGTCAGAAAGGTGCAAAATTAGCAAAAATGGAACTGGAACGGTATATTTATTAACTTTAAGGCCATGATGGCGATATGGGTGATCCTTTTATGTCTCTTGGCGTTTTTACTGCTCATTTTACTATTGCCTTTCACTATTTATGCAGATACTCAAGAGCAGAGATATTCCTTGTCGTGGCCTGTTCTTTTCAGGATGGTAGTTTATGGTAGCGAAAATGGTTACAGGGGAAAATTTTATGTGTTTTTTATCCCATTCAGGATGGATATTTCCCCAATGAAAATCAAGTATCCATCTCTAAAGTCTAAGGGAAAAAAGACTAAAGTGTTGTCTGAACCGCACACTCTGGCAAAAATCAGGATATATTACCGTTTTCTGAGAGCTTTGTGGTCTTCTTTCCGGTTGAAGCGTTTGGAGGCAACTTTTGACACCGGTGACTATGCTGTGAACGCCATCCTGGTTCCTTTGCTTACTTGTGTGAATGGTAAAAAGGTGAATGTATTTGTTAATTTTTCCGAGACCTGGGCTGTTTTGCTGAAAATCCGAAACAACCTGGGAAGGATTGCGTGGTTAGGTCTGTTATTATGGATAAGATTAAAATTTATTGATAAAAAATCATAGGAGGTATTACAATGTCGATTAATTATGACGAAACTTTTAACAAGGTACTGGAGCAATTGAATATGATGGTGAAGACCGAAACCGTTGTTGGAGAGCCTTTCCAACTCGGGGACTTCACATGTGTGCCGGTAATTAAAGTAGGACTCGGATTTGGTGGAGGAGGTACCATCGGTAAAGGATCGGGTGACTTAAAACTCTCGAAAGGAATGGGAGGTGGTGCCGGTGCCGGGGTTGGAATTACCCCCATTGGATTCCTGGTTTCCCGCGGGGATGAGATATCCTTTATCGCCTCCGACAAGAAAAAGGGACTTGACGCTATTTTTGAAAAAGTTCCCGACCTGGTTGAGAAGCTGATGGATATGAAAAAGAAGAAAGGGGAATGAAGGGATGCAGCCTGTAACTTGAAGCCTGTGCCGAGCGAAGCCGAGGCCCGGCTCACCCTTTATACTTCGTGATCAATTCGGCAACAACCGGATCGTGATTCATTTCCGGCAGGAAGTCAAGCATTTCCGGATATTTTACCGGGTCTGTTTGAAGGGCTTCTTCAAGTTTGATATAAGATTCTTTCAAAAGGCCGAGGCTGAAGAGATACGCTGCTTGCCGGTAAAGTATAGGTGATTCGGGATTATGCTGTACAATAAACCGGTCAAGTATCCGGATGGCTTCTTCCAGGTTTACGATTCTGGCTGTAAGCTCTGAATAATCCAGCCAGGCATCCTGGTTTGCAGGATCCAATTCAAGAACATGCTGATATGACTGGACCGCTTCTTCAGGAAGTTCAATTTTATCCTGGATTTCTGCGAGCATATACCAATATTCCGGGTTCATTTCATCCAGTTCAACAGCTTTTTTCATGTACTTTAGCGCATCCTGTGTTTTACCCAGTTCATCGCATGCCACTCCCAGTCCCATCCATGCATCCGGAAGGTCGTAATCTTCTTCAAGGGCTTTGTGATAATAAGTTATTGCCTGTTGATAGTCCTCAAGTTTTTCAAAGCATTCACCGATATAATAATAGGTTATGGCTTCGGGATCTTCCAGGTTAAGGGTTTCCTTGTAGGTTTCAATAGCTTCGGTAAATAATCCAAGGTTAGCCTGGGCATTGGCTTTGTTGAAATATGCAGCGGCAAGGTTCTCGTCAATAGCAATCGCATAATCGTAAGCTTCAATGGCCTTTTCGAAATAATCGAAGTTGTTGTATAATACCCCCAGGTTAAACCATGCTGCTTTTGAATACGGGTATTTATCGATAAAATCCAGGAGAAAATCAATGCCGGATGATACCTTTTTCGTCATTTCATAACAAAAGGATATCTCGTAAAGTGCCGATTCATTATCGGGATTGAGATTAAGCACCTTTCTGAGGTATTCTATCGCTTTCTCGTAATTACCCATGTTTTCGTACTCGAAAGCAATATTGGTGTATATCTCGTCAATATCATCAGAATCGTTGATGGCTTTGTTATACTCTTCAATGGCTTTGTTGTAATGCTTCATCTGGCTGTAGATGGAGCCTTTCGTGATGAATATATCAGCATTGGAAGGCTCTATTTTTTCTATTTCAGTAAGCAATTCAAGGGCTTTTTCTGCCTGGTTGGCATTGATATATAATCTGGCCTGTTTCAGCAGGAAGTTGATACCGGAAGGATGTTGGTTCATGGCCATTGTTATGGCTTCCTGGCATTGATCCAGCATTAGGTTGTCGAGAAAGTAATCAATCATGACATCAAATTCATCCACATCGAAAAAATATTCTTTCCCGGATTTTTTCATCTCCTCAAATCGTCTCACAATGCTGCCAGGATCGAGTTCATCCTGATAATCGAAGTTTTCGCTCATTCAGTGTTTTCTGTAGTACGCTGCAAAATTAAACAAATATACATCAATTAGTGTCAATTATTTTCTCGGGTGTTATTTACTCCCTTTCAAAAGGCGTATCTTTGGCGGAAAATTTCGCTTATGACACTGATCACATCCATTTCCGGTATCCGTGGAACTATTGGAGGGATACCCGGGGAGGGTCTTACCCCGCTCGACATAGTCAGATTTACTACTGCGTTTGCAGGGTTTATATCCCAGGCGCACCCCGGTCAGCGATTAAAGGTCGTAATCGGCCGTGATGCAAGGGTTTCAGGTCCAATGGTATCCCATCTTGTTACAGGAACCCTTTTGGGTAAAGGTGTTGACGTGGTTGATGTGGGTTTGTCTACCACCCCTACAGTTGAAATGATGGTTACTCATTTTTCCGCCCAGGGAGGGATTATCATCACGGCTAGTCATAACCCCGGTCAGTGGAATGCGCTTAAACTTCTCAACCATAAGGGAGAATTTCTATCTGCTGTGGATGGACAGAAAATCCTGGAACTGTCTGAATCACCTGGAAATGTGTATTCAGAGGTTCAACAATTGGGAAGTTATTCCTTTTTTCAGGATGCTATTGATTTGCATATAGCAAAAATTCTTGAACTTCCTCTCGTCGACGTCGAAGCCATCAGATCAGCCAATCTCACAGTGGCAGTGGATGCCGTAAATTCAACAGGTGGTATTTCCGTATTGCCTTTACTCGGGCGATTGGGTGTGCAAAATATCATCCCGTTGTACTGTGAACCCACAGGACATTTCCCTCATAATCCGGAGCCACTTCCAGCCAATCTAACTGAAATAGCCTCCCTTGTCAGGGAAAAGAAAGCACATTTAGGATTTGTTGTCGATCCGGATGTTGACAGGCTGGCTATCATTACAGAAAAGGGAGAGATGTTTGGCGAGGAATATACACTGGTAGCTGTTGCCGATTACATTCTGAAAAACAAGGCTGGATACACGGTATCTAATCTTTCCTCAACCCGTGCACTGCAAGATTTGACGGAAAGTTATGGAGGAAGCTATTTTGCCTCGGCTGTCGGTGAAGTAAATGTAGTGGAGATGATGAAGAAGCATCATGCTGTGATTGGCGGAGAAGGCAACGGAGGGGTAATATATCCTGATCTTCATTACGGTAGGGATGCTTTGGCAGGCATTGCCCTTTTCCTGACCCATATGGTTAAATCCGGATTGAAGTGCTCTGAAGTCCGCTCCCTTTATCCTGATTTTTACATTTCAAAAAACAAAATTGAGCTAAAGCAGGGGATCAATGTCGATAGCATCCTGGGGAAAATATCTGAACGATATGCAGAATACCCTTTGAATAAAGCTGATGGCATCAGGATTGACTTTCCCGAAGGGTGGGTGCATCTGAGAAAATCCAATACAGAACCCATTATCCGTATTTATTCGGAGTCCGGAAATGAAGAAACTGCCGTTTCTCTTGCCGGTAAATTATTAAAAGATATCAACAATTTGATGTAAAAATATCTTCATTTCCTATTTTAGACAGCCTTAAAAGGCAATCATGGGAGAACATAAAAGAAAGAAGAAAAGAAGGAAGATCCGCTATAAAAAAGTGGAGATAAAATTATCTTCCCGTCAGGTTCGTTCCCTGGAGAACTATTGCAAAGCCAGGAAAATAACTCCTAACAAACTTATTCGCAAAGTCTTGAAGCCGTATTTACATGCATATGTCCAGGGAATTCCGGAAGGAAATTATGCTACCCCGAATCAGCTGAATCTCTTTAAGGAAGGGGACGAAAAGGACTAAATGGATTTTTTGTTAGCTGTACCTGGTTCCTTGAAGGGAGTACGGTTGTCGATGCTCCGGCCCAGAGTGACTTCGTCGGTGTATTCAAGTTCGTCTCCAATGGCAATCCCTCTCGCGATTACACTTATCACAACACCTGAATTCTGCAATTTGCGATAAATATAGAAGTTCGTTGTGTCTCCTTCAAGAGTTGTGGGCAAAGCCAGGATCACTTCCCGAATATTTTCTGCGGGCACCCTTGTGAAAAGGGATTCCAGCGTAAGGTTTTCCGGGCGCACTCCTTCCATGGGGGAGATTATTCCGTTCAATACATGATATAGCCCTTTGTAATGCTGGGTTGCTTCAATAGCCATAACATCCCTGATGTCTTCCACAATACAAAGCAAACTTTTATCACGGCGATCATCCTGGCATATTTCACATATTTCATCGTCGGAGATGCTATGGCAGCGACTGCAAAACCGGATTTCCCTGCGCATCCTGATGATGGCATCGGAGAAAGATTCTACCTCACTTTCTTCCAAACGGAGAAGAAAAAGGGCAAGCCTCAGGGCTGTTTTGCGACCGATACCCGGTAAACGGCTAATCTCATTTACCGCATTTTCCAGTAATCTTGAAGAATATGCGTTCACAATCAGTGATAATTTATATTTTTGATCCACAAAAATAAGTTAAAAGGCTTTCATGGGAATCTTTGGGATAGAATTCCCATTTAGCCTGGATCTAATATATTCTGACAATGAGGATTTTATTTATAACATATTGCCTGTTTTTTTTCCTGCCTTCCTTATTCTTTGGACAGGAATTGCTTAATATTAAAGGTAATGAAGTAGATAGCCTGGGACGCAGGCAGGGTTTATGGAAGGTCTATGATGTAAGTGGAAAGCTGAAATTTGAAGGTTATTTCAAAGATAATATTCCCTACGGGGAGTTGAAATATTATTACCCAAACGGTAAAATCAAAGCTGTCTCAAAGGTTTATGATGACGGTAGGAGGGCACGCACCAAAATTTTTCATCAAAACGGAATGTTAATGGCGACAGGTAATTATCTGAATGAACAGAAAGACAGTATCTGGACCTATTACAGCGAATTTGACGGGATACGTCTTTCGGAGGAGATTTATGAGAATACGATAAAAACAGGAATATGGAGGACTTTTTACCCCGATGGAAAGGTGGCTGAGGAATATACATACAAGGATGGGGTGAAGAACGGACCCTGGCACCAGTATTTTACAGACGGGTCAACGAAATTGGAAGCCAACTATTTAAATGGTGAACTGCAAGGCATGATCATTATCAAGCATCTGAACGGTTTTGTGAATGTTTCCGGCACATATAAGGATAATTTCCAGGATGGTATCTGGATGTATTTCAACGATAAAGGTGAAAATACCAAGAAAGAGATTTATTCAGAAGGCCAGCTGATCAGCCGGGAAATATACAAGGATGAAGAATGATTGAGTATTCAGTGTTTTGCCATTATCCGTGGTTTTTAATCGCCTCATAGGAAACAAATCCCTTTGCCTTGCTGCTTAACAGAGCTCCCCGGGGTTTGTTAAAAACTTTGCTTTCAAAAATATTTTTCAACAGGCTATCTCTTATTTCGGGTGAAGAAAGATGGGCAATACCAATGGCATGTTCGGCAATGGTTAGTCCGCGTGGATTGAATGCTCCGTTCTCAGTTACAATTACAACCGGATCTGCCGCAATGGCAGTTGTAGTAATTCCTTCGGGGCATTTATCAACAATTTTAGAAACCCCGTTATCTGTTGTGGACTTCATCGCGATGATGGGTACGCCTCCATGCGAGAGGTAAGAGCCTCTGAGAAAGTCGGCCTGTCCGCCTATACCACTATATATCTGCCGGGCATGCAGAGAGTCGGCCCAGATATTTCCATGAAGGTCAGCGCCAATGGCCGCATTAATAGCAGTCATTTTAGGTTGTGCGGCTATATTGCGAATGTTGTTGGTCTGATCCGAAGGGCGGCTTTGAATGGAACTGTTAAAATGCATCCATTGATAACCTTCTTTTGAGCCGCTAAGGAAAATTGATGCAGTTGAGAATTTGTTTTCAAGGTAATGGTTGGTTACTATGCCTTTGTCGATCATGATCCTCATTGAATCTGCAAGTAACTCGGTGTATATTCCCAGGTTCTTCACTCCTTTTTTTATAATGGCATTGGTTACGGCTTCCGGGACTTCACCAATCCCGTATTGCAGAGTCGACCCATCATGGATATATAATTCCGCTATGATTTCACCTATGCGATTAGCCCTTTCATCCGGTTCATGGACAGGACTGTGGGGCAATTCATAGTCGACATCAACCATTATATCTATTTCGCTTTCATGCAGGGTTGTTCCTAAAATAAATGGCATTTGCTTGTTTCTCTCCGCAATAACAAGCCCATTATTCGCTTTGGCTGAATCAACCGCGGCTTTAGTACCCTCAATAGTAGTACCGTAACTATAATTTCCCCCGTTATCCGGTCCGCTGACCTGGAGGAAAACAACATTGGGTTTAATGTAATTTCTCAGTTGATGCGGAATGTCGCTCAGGTGAATTAACTGGTATGCAGCCCATCCACTGTTCATAGCGACTCTTGAGTGAGGCCCGTTAAAAATGATCCTGTGCCGGATCCTTTTACAGGTTTCTTCTGAAAATAATTCAGCTATATCTCCCAACAAAAGTACATGAAGCGTATCGGCCTGCTCAATGGAAGTATCAACGGCAAGCTGACGACATAGCATTTGTGGGGTTGCTGCATTTCCCTGAATGTATATTATGCTGCCCGGACGTATTGTGCCGGGATTAACGGCTTCTGCGACACTCTTTACCAGTTTCATATGTCACTTATTTAGTTCGTTAAAATTGACCGAATTTAAGCAAATTATAGTATCATTTTCAATTCGCTTAAATTTTTAATTACTCTTCTTCCGGTTTGTTTAAGCCTTTCGTTAGATTGATGTCCGTTTGATACCAGGATGGCTTCACATCCTGTTTCCAATGCCACTTCATGATCGTGTATCGTGTCACCTATAAAAATCACTTCTTCCGGCAGATAACCGCTTGCCTGCATCAGGATGGAAGCCTGGTCAGCTTTACCATTGCCAAAATGATCCCCGATACCTTGTATATATGTAAAGTAATCTTGTATATCATGCATCCCTATGGTTTCTTCCAGGAAATCATGTTGCATCGCCGATAATATTGCCTGTGGAAATCCCTGTTTTCGAAAATATTCCAGGATGTATCTGGCATCAGTCTGCAAACCGGCATTTTGAATTCTCCTACGGTAAAGGTCTATAAATTGAAGAGCAGGAGTATCAAAGGGTTCCTTGGAAAAATCAAACCCTGCCGCCTCATAATATTCTTTAACCGGGAAAGTGAAAATAGACCGGTATTGCTCAAAATTGATCAAAGGCTTGTTCCTGTTGGTAAGAAGAATATTCATACAATCAATGCAAACCCGGGTATCGTCCAATAGGGTTCCATTCCAGTCCCAGATGATCATTTTAAAGTTGCTCATAATTATGATGCTGTGTTCGTGATGTTGCAAGCGACAAGTGACAAGTGACAAGTGTCAAGTGACAAGTTACAGGTTGCAGCCTGCAGCTTGAAGCTTGTAACTTGTCGCCTGCTTTTTTTTCGTTCTCATCAAAAATAAACCCAATGAAAAACAAAGTTGTTTTCCTTATTGTATTCCAGTGTTGGTAATGGAATCTTAATAAAACCGATAAGGGTAAAAACAACTTTCAGGAAGTTTGATTTTACCTTTATACGTGTAAGGTCGATGTCGGGCGAGAGATAAAATTGGCGGTATCTCTCACTTGGTGGAATTGGTGTACCGTCAATGGATACTGGGTTCGAACCGGCACCGGTCATTCCTTCTGCCCCATATCCGAAAGCAATATTTAGCCAGGATGGGAAGCGGGAATCGCGCCGGATGAATGACTTTATATTTGCTGATAACCAGAAAGTCTGCCCGTTATAATCTTTAATGGCCTGCTGTAAAGTGTTTTTCCCCAGTAATTCCGGATTATAATCAGCATATTCGGATGGGTGGAAAGAATATTTAAGAGTAAACCGCTGGTCTTTCCATAATAATTGCTGGGAAACAAAAAGCAGAGCTCCGCTTGTATTGGCAATGATATCGCCGGTAGATGCCCCCCATTCCTTTGAAAACCCGTCGAAAACCTCTATCGTGGTCACGAACAAAAGCCCACTGGCTCCACCGTACCAGACCGCCTTTTTATCTTTTACCCCTGCCCATCTCAGGGCGTTGTAATTAATGCGCCCAAGGTAATAAGCTGTTGTAGCGTGTCCTGCCTTATCCATTAAAAGCCATTCCTGATTGTCGTTGATGAAATGAAAAGAAGAAGATGGGTAATTTTTATACCATAACTGATATAATCCAGCCATAGTAGCTGAATAAGCTATTGTTTCGGTAATGATTAACCCGGTAAGTCTTTTTTTATTTAGTGTGTCGGGGTAGAAGTTGTGCAAATGCTGAGTAAAGGCAACGTGTTGAAAAATCAGCAGTACTCCTGCAAACCAAAAAGCCTTGTATCCACAGCACTTTCTATGCGGTTTAAGGCAGGGCTCAGGGGTCCAGGTGTTTTCCATGATTAAGGATATCACTTCCTTATATTCATTTCATCCAGAACTTTCTGGAATTTTCGGGCATTGGCTGCATGTTGTTCGGATGTCTTTGCAAAGACATGATATCCACTCAAATCATCCCTGGCACAAAAAAACAGGTAATCGTGGTCAGTATAGTTCAAAACTGCATCGATGGATGAAATG
Organism: Bacteroidota bacterium; assembly: GCA_018831055.1. Taxonomy (NCBI): domain Bacteria; kingdom Pseudomonadati; phylum Bacteroidota; species Bacteroidota bacterium. Next base: position 25,323 of record JAHJRE010000002.1, on the reverse strand, counting down.
GAGGGGATACATATGGGGCCTGGAGGCAGCCCTCCGTATTTATAAGTATTGTAAGGAGATTCAACATCCTTGTGCCGGTTAAGGACACGCCGTATGCTATAATCGTTCAGAGCATAAATGAGCGTGGGATCTGCCTGTAATCGCCAGCCTAAATTGAGACGGTTAATGTAAACTCCGGCAATATCATCCTTTTCATCATTTTTGGCGGTTTCTTTTTCTACAATCGATGCCAGGGTGATTACATCCGGTATGCTGAATCCTATTGATTCTGCTTTCATCCTTCGGTCATCGTTCCAGAATTGCTGATATTCGGCATACATTCTTTCCATGAATTGGGTTGGCTTGGTATTCCAGTAAAACTCATAGGTGTTGGGAATGAAAAGGGAAAGGCCGGAAGGATCTTTCAGATCAAATTTTGACATATATGATGAATCGTTCAGAAGATCTACGATCTCGGCAGAGTCAACTTCCAGTTGCAGGGAAATGACCCTGGCGAGATGTTCTTTGGAACGTAAGCTGTTGAAAATCAATTTTACCGGTGTTTGTTCCCCTGACCTCAATAGATTTATCAGTTCGTCATTGCTCATCCCTTTGGTAATAACATAATGACCAGGTTTTATAAGCTCGGGATATTTTTTTTGTTTGGCCACCCATTCAAAACTATTTCGGTGGAGGATGATTCCCTGGCTGTAAAGAATACTTTTTACATCATCAAAGCTGGATCCGGTAGGAATATATACCGAAACCTTTTCTTCGTTGTTAAGCCAGACATTATTTTTATATAAAATTTGATAACCGGTGTAAGCGATAATACCGGCAGCGATGATTAATAAAAACAAAAGAAACAGAATCAGTTTATGAAAGAATGGTTTTTTCTTTTTCCTATAGTTTGTGGTATAGCGTGAGTGATAGTATGGCATAGTTGTCCATTTTGATTTAGCTGTCGGGATTGATCAATTGCAGTAAATATTCATCTTTCCATTGATTGTCAACGAAAATCCATTCTCTTTTCAGACCGGCGATTTCAAACTGGAGTTTGCGGAAGAGTTCCAGGCTGGCCTCATGGTCTTTAAGTACATTGCTATATAGCTGGTGCAGGCCCAGGCGATGAAATGCATATCGGATTACCATTTCGAGGGCGGTTGATGCATAGCCTTTGCCTCTCTCTTCCTTGATGATGAGTATTCCTATGCCTGCGCGCCGGTTAGCCGGATCAAAATCAAACAAATCGATTGCCCCTACTGTTCTGGCAGGAGTTTGGCTTTCAGTTACATCTATCATCAGGCGTAGTTGTCGTGATGAAAAGATGTCTTCATGCGTGTTCATGATATATTGTTCCAGGGCAAACCGGGAGAAAGGCGTCAGGGTATTGCTTAAATGCCAGATGCTTTCGTCGTTTTCCCAACGGTATAATATATCTACATCTTCTGGTTCCGGCGCACGGAGCGAAAGGGTTTGCGATTTCAGCATGTTTTCCGGATTTTTCATGGGTAAAAATAGTTTATTTTAATAAAATTCCTATGGATGGAAGCATGACTTTTGTCAATAGAGCCGTATCATATTTCAATCGTTCCGGCAAAAACCTTGGTTGTGTTTCCTTGAAGCCAAATATTCCGGAAATGCTTTCCATCGATTGAGAATCCAACATAAAGAGTACCTCCTGGAGTAACAACTTTTACAGGTTCAATAGTAAAGCCACTCAAACAAGCGGCGATGGCTGAAGCTGTTACCCCGGTACCACAGGATAGAGTGAAATTTTCAACGCCACGTTCATAGGTGCTTACAAGGATGTGGTCATCTTTCATCCATACAAAGTCAACATTAATACCATCAGCCGCATATTGCTCCGAATAGCGTATTTCTACGGCTGTTTTAAATAATTCATCCAGTCTTTGCTGTTTTTCAGGAAAAAGAATAACATGGGGAGTACCGGTGTCAATTACCCAATTGCCAGTGTCATTCTTTTTAATATCAGGGTCTTTGAGCGAAATCCGGATAGTGTCATCGGAATCGCGCATTTCAAGTATGGCTGCTTCGTGCAGTCCGTCTCCGGCGGTAAAACTGGCTTTATTAGAAATGATTCCCAGCCGTCGGGCAAAAGAAGTAATGCACCTGGCACCATTGCCGCACATCCCGGCATGAGAACCGTCGGGATTGTAAAAATTCATATGGAAATCGCTATTTGTTGATTCCTCTAAAAGAATCAAGCCATCAGCACCGATACCATAATTCCGGTTGCATAGCTTTGCAATAAATCTGGCATCTTTTTTGAAGATATCCTGCCTGTTGTCTATCAGGATGAAATCATTGCCGGTTCCCTGGTATTTTTCAAAAACTAACCTCATAAATGCAAAGTTAAACAAAGTAAATACAGAATACTACGGAAATTGATGAATTGTTAATGGTGCTTTTAACAAACATTAACATTGAAAGGCTTAACTTTTAAGGTGTTTTTACGTTATTTGCATGGAGTCTGAACAAAAGGAAAAATATAATGTTAAACTTTATGTAATTATGAAAAGGATATTATATATAACATTCACGCTGGTATTAGGGATTACGATCGTTTATCTGGCAGCATCTTCAAAGAAGAGTTCAGTAGGCGAAGATTTGCCCTTAGGATATCATCAACCAGAAGAGTTGTCAGTATATCCTGCCAGTTACATGACTTCAACTCCGGTAAACGGTCCTGATTTTGTGAAAGCTGCCGAAAAAACAGTGGATGCCGTTGTGCATATCCGGTCCCAGTTTATGCGGAAGAGCAGTGTGTATGATGATTTTTTTGGGGCTTTGCGTGAATATTTCGGATATAGCAATACTCCTCAATATAACCGATCCTATCCCATTTCAGGATGGGGAAGCGGGGTGATCATATCTCCTGAAGGATATATTGTCACCAATAATCATGTTGTTCAGGATGCTGATCTGGTAGAAGTTACTTTAAATGACAAAAGGGTTTTTGAGGCAGAGATAGTTGGAACAGATCCTTCGACCGATCTCGCCGTGATAAAAATAGATCATAAGGATCTTCCGTATATGATATACGGAAACTCAGATCTGGTTAAAGTTGGGGAATGGGTCCTTGCGGTTGGAAATCCTTTTAATCTCACCTCCACGGTTACAGCCGGGATAGTAAGCGCCAAAGCAAGGAATATCAACATCCTGGGAACACAAGGCGGTATTGAATCGTTTATTCAGACCGATGCGGCGGTAAACCGGGGTAACAGCGGGGGCGCATTGGTTAACACAGAGGGTCAACTGATCGGCATAAATGCTGCCATTGCTAGCAATACAGGCTCCTACACAGGATACTCCTTTGCTATTCCCGTCAATATTGTCAGGAAAGTTGTTGATGATATTCTGCTCTATGGGGAGGTACAACGTGCCTATATAGGGATAATACCCAGGGAGATAGACAGTGATCTTGCGTCCGAGAGCGGGCTTAAGGATATGAAGGGAGTTTATGTGGAGGATGTATCTGAGAATGGTGGAGCTGATAAGGCAGGTATAAAAAAGGGAGATGTAATTATGCGTGTTAACGGAAGTGAAGTTAACACTCTTGCACAACTTCTGGAAATCGTCGGGCAATACAGACCTGGAGATAAGGTTGCTGTTGACGTGCGAAGGGATAACAAGCCTCTGGCCTTTAATGTTGAACTTAGAAATGAGGATGGAACCACATCCGTTGTTAAGAAGGATGAACAGTTTTTTGTGGAAGCCCTGGGTGCTACCTTACAAAGAATATCCGATGATGAAAAGCGAATTTACAGGATTCCGGGAGGGCTTAAAGTTGCCGGAGTAGAGGAAGGTGGAATGCTTAAGAGCGGAGGTATACGCAAGGGATTTATTATAATAAGGGTGAATGACCAGGATGTCAGCTCAAAAGCCAGTGTAGAGTCTGCTATCGGGTCTGCCGACAGGACGATAAGGATACAGGGGGTGTATCCGAATGGTATGAGGGTAACATATGAATTTGGATTGTAGGTACCTTGTTTAAATTTAGATTATTTTTAAACAAGTCAAAAATTTATACGATCTTTTAACGTTAAAAACTTTCAAAAACGCTCATTTTTTTGTATATTTGCAAGTTATTTGAAAAAAAAGTATGTTCTTCAAGTTATAAGTATTTTTAAAGGATCTGAGAAAGGAGAATATGAGGCAATTAAAAATCACAAAATCCATTACCAACCGTGAAACGGCATCCCTTGACAAATACTTACAGGACATAGGAAAAGAAGAACTCATTACCGCCGAAGAAGAGGTTGAATTAGCGAAAAGGATCAAGCAGGGCGATCAAAAAGCGTTGGAGAAGCTTACAAAAGCTAATCTGAGGTTTGTAGTATCAGTCGCAAAACAATATCAGAATCAAGGACTTACGCTACCTGATCTGATAAATGAAGGGAACCTGGGGTTGATAAAAGCAGCTAAAAGGTTTGATGAGACAAGGGGGTTTAAGTTTATTTCCTATGCTGTATGGTGGATTCGTCAATCCATCCTGCAGGCCCTGGCAGAGCAGTCAAGGCTGGTTCGTTTGCCGCTTAATCAGGTAGGATCGCTTAATAAAATTAAGAAAGCTACATCAAGGCTGGAACAGGAATATGAAAGAATGCCCTCCACCAATGAAATAGCTGAGTTGATGGAATTGCCCGAGTACAAAGTAGATAAGGCAATGAAAATCACCACGAAGTATATTTCAGTGGATGCACCCATCAATCCTGATGACGAAACAAAATTCCTTGATGTATATGTTACGGATGAAAGTCCATCGACCGATTCCACCCTGATGCGTGAATCATTGAACAAGGAGATTCAGCGATCGTTGGCAACCCTCACGGAAAAAGAAAGGGATGTCATAAATCTTTATTATGGCATTGGTATGAACCATGGACTCACTCTGGAAGAAATAGGGGCAAAGTTCGATCTTACCCGTGAAAGAGTGCGGCAAATAAAGGAAAAGGCGATCAGACGGCTGAAACATACTTCCAGAAGTAAACTCTTAAAGGCTTATCTGGGAGAATAGGTTAAAAACTCTTGATAAAAAGGGGTTAGCAAAATTTTTTTTGTTAACCCTTTTTTTTATTTTTGGTTGGATAAGATATTAGTCAGTATTAACCAACGAAAAATAACTGGATATGGTAGATTTAAATGAAAATGATCAGCAAATGATGAGCAATTATTTTGCAGAATCGCTTAATAAATGGAATGATGAAGAGAAGACCGGTCTGGAATTTATCAGCGTTGTTGGGAAGCTTTTTATCGATAAATCCGTTGAACTGATCTTTTTCAGAAACCAGTTGATAGATCGAAGTGCCAGTGTGATCATTTTTAAGCATTCCTATGCGAAAACGGTGATTGGAAAACAGTTGTCTGTTGCCGTTTCCCTTTCCATTGCTAAGATTATCCAGGAGCTTGACATTAACCAGGCCCGTATAGATGTGGGTAAGCTTAATTATGAATGGACGGAAGAAAAATCGAAATACGCCGGTGTAAAGGAATTTGTTGAGGATAAGCTAAAGGAGATGATAGGAAAGCAACCTCCATTCACCGAACCGCGGGATGTAGTACTTTTTGGTTTTGGAAGGATCGGGAGACTGCTTTTACGCGAATTGATTATCCAGGGTAATGGCACCCAACTCAGGGTAAGGGCCGTGGTAACCCGTAAGGTGACTCCGGATGATATCAGGAAGAGGGCGTCATTGATCCGTCATGATTCTATCCATGGACCCTTCCGTGGTAATGTTATTGAAGATGTTGAAAAAAATGAAATTTATGTTAATGGTCATATTGTAAAAATGCTGGAAGGTAATAATCCTGAAGATATTGATTATGAGTCATATGGAATCAGTAATGCCATCCTTATAGACAATACAGGGATATTCCGCGACAGAGAAGGCTTGTCGCGGCATCTTAAAGCAAAGGGAATAAGTAAAGTCCTGTTCACCGCTCCGGCAAAAGGAGATATTCCTAATGTTGTTTATGGGGTTAATCATAAAGAACTTGACGTTGACAATGAGAACGTATTTTCTGCTGCATCCTGCACAACCAATGCCATTGTACCTGCTTTATCGGTGATCGAAACTAAACTGTGCATAGAAAAGGGCCATATTGAAACCATACATGCCTATACCAACGATCAGAATCTGATCGACAATTATCACAAAAAACCTCGAAGAGGCAGGGGTGCTCCCTTAAACATGGTTATTACCACAACAGGTGCTAATACCGCGGCTGCCAAGGCCATCCCTTCACTTAATGGAAAGCTTACTGCGAATGCAGTTCGTGTTCCTGTCCCAAACATCTCGCTGGCCATACTTTCGCTTAGTGTGAAAAAAGCTATAACGCGCAATGAACTGGATGATATGATGAAAGACGCCGCCCTGCATGGAGCCTTTGTGGAACAAATCAGATATTCGGCTTCTAATGAATCTGTTTCAAGCGACTTTATCGGGGACCCGGTAACAGCCATTTATGATTCTCCTTCGACACAGGTTTCAGCCGATGGGAAACATATTGTGGTTTATTTGTGGTATGATAACGAGTTCGGATATACAATCCAGGTGATAAGGCTGGCTAAACATATCGCCAAGGTGAAGAGGTTCAGGTATTATTAGTATATCTTGAGAAAATCCGGGAAAACCTGTTAAAATGTTTATAAAATAACAGGAACATATTTTTTCGTTAATACGGTTTTAATTTACTTTGCCAAAAAATTCATCCATCTGATGGCAAGCACGAAATATATTTTTGTTACCGGAGGGGTTTCTTCTTCCCTCGGAAAAGGGATTATCTCTTCTTCAATTGCCAAGCTATTGCAGGCCAGAGGTTTTTCAACAACCATCCAAAAGCTGGATCCATATATTAATGTTGATCCGGGTACCTTGAATCCCTATGAACATGGTGAGTGTTATGTGACGGAAGACGGAGCAGAAACCGACCTGGATCTGGGTCATTATGAGCGCTTTTCCAACGTTCCAACATCACAGGCTAATAATGTTACTACAGGCAGGATATACCAGACGGTGATTGAAAAGGAGCGCAGAGGGGATTACCTTGGGGAAACAGTTCAGGTCATCCCTCACATTACCGATGAAATAAAAAGATCAATAAAGGTTTTGGGTGAAAAAGGCAAATTTGATTTTGTCATAACCGAAATCGGTGGTACTGTTGGTGATATTGAATCACTGCCATATATTGAAGCAGTGAGGCAGATGAGAAATGAAATGGGGCATGAATGTATCGTCGTTCATCTTACTTATATACCCTATCTTGCCGCAGCACAGGAACTGAAAACAAAGCCCACTCAACATTCCGTTAAGACCCTTCTCGAATCGGGAGTTCAGCCTGATATCATTGTCTGCCGGACGGAAAAGCACATCAACGACAGTATTAAATCCAAGATTTCTTTGTTTTGTAATGTTCCCAAAAGTTCTGTTATAGAATCTATTGATGCTGATACTATTTACGATGTGCCTGTGTTGATGCGCGAGGAAGAACTGGATGTAGAGATCCTGAAAAAAGTGAAAATGCCCATCGATACTTACCCTGATCTGACACGCTGGGAGGAATTCCTGAAAAAACTAAAAAATCCAAAGGAATCCGTTAGCATAGGTCTTGTAGGGAAATACGTTGAGCTTAAAGATGCCTATAAATCGATTAATGAGGCATTTATACATGCCGGAGCTCAAAATGAGTGTAAGGTTAATGTGAAACTGATTCATTCGGAAGAGATAACCACGTCTACCATAGCAGATAAGCTTAAAGGTTTGGATGGTATCCTGGTAGCTCCGGGCTTTGGAGGTCGGGGCATAGAGGGTAAAATTCTTGCCGTAAAATTTGCGCGGGAAAACAAAATCCCTTTTTTCGGGGTTTGCCTTGGAATGCAATGCGCTGTAGTTGAATTTGCCAGGAATGTATTGGGTTACGGGGATGCTCATTCTTCGGAAATCAACCCCAACACACCATTCCCGGTTATTGACCTTATGGAGGACCAGAAGAACATCCGGAAGATGGGAGGTACCATGCGATTGGGATCTTATCCTTGCAGGATAACTCCCGGAACAAAAGTGCATAAGATATATAACGTTGCAGAGGTGAGAGAACGTCATCGTCACCGCTATGAGTTCAACAATCGCTTTCTGGAGGAATTTGAGCAAAACGGCATGATAGCTGCCGGTATCTACCCTGATCACAATCTTGTGGAAATAATTGAGCTGAAGGATCATCCCTGGTTTATCGGGGTGCAGTTCCACCCTGAATACAAAAGCACGGTTGCCAGTCCGCATCCCTTGTTTGTTGCTTTTGTGAAGGCGTGTATCGAACATAAGCATGTGGCAGCTTCCAAATAGTTTCCATTCTCATTTTTTTCAATTAAATTTGCCATCCCATAAAAAACATTTATTCGGATGAACAGAAATACCATCATAGGCCTGGTCCTGATCTTCGGCATTTTTATTGGCTGGAGTCTTCTGATGAAACCATCAGAAGAGGAACTGGAAAAGCAACAAAGAAGGCAGGATTCCATCGAAATGGTAAGGTTTGAGGAGATGCAAAGAAAGGATTCTCTTGCCAGGGTCAGGGAAATGCAGGAAGATTCAATAGTAAAAGAGGCAGATGAGGTTTTGAAGATTACAAAGGATAGTAGTGTCCTGTCTCAGGCTCTAAAAACCAAATATGGTGTTTTTGCCCACGCTTTAGCAGGTGAAAATGAACTGATAACTATTGATAACGGTCTCGTAAGAATTACGTTTTCTCCCCGCGGAGGTCGTATCTACAGCGTTGAGTTGAAGGAATACCAGACTTTTGATTCATTACCTCTGATTCTTTTCGACTCCGATACTACCTTATTCGGTCTTCAGTTTTACGCAGATAATAAAGCAGTTTTTACCGGTGATCTGTTTTTTACTCCTTATGTTAACGGAAAACCATGGAAGGGGACTGATGAGTTTTTTTCCGGTGACAACGAACAGCCGGTTATAGTCTCCATGCGTCTGTATCCCGTTGGCCAGGATGAAATTCCCGATGAAAACAAGTTCATTGAATATGTTTATACCATAGCGCCGGATGAATACATGATCGGATTCGATATCAACCTTGTCGGTTTGGATAATGCGATCGCCGGCAGCGGGAATATTATTGATTTGGTATGGAAAACCGACCTGAGGAAGCAAGAAAAAGTTGTAGACCGTTTCAACGGTTCCACCATATATTTCAGGTTTACCGACGGTGAGGTTGATTATCTCTCCGAAACGAAGGATGATGAAGAGTCTCTCACCGATAAAGTAAAATGGGTTTCCTTTAAACAGCACTTTTTCAGCTCAACGATCATTGCTAATGATCAGTTTGTAAATCCTGTAATGAAAACCCTGACATTGGAGCACCCTGCGGGAGATCGCTACCTCAAGTCAATGTATATGACCCTCGGGTTACCTTACAATCAGATTGGAAACCATACCTACGGAATGCAGTTCTATTTTGGCCCTAACAGCTATAAAGTTATGCGTTCCTACAAACAGGACCTTGAAAGGCAGATCCCTTTGGGCTGGAGTTTTTTCCTGATGCAATGGATCAATCGTTTTGCCGTGATTCCTGTATTCGATTATCTTGGTGGCCTTGGCTGGAACTATGGTATTATCATCCTGGTACTTACTATTTTATTGAAGATAGTCCTTTTCCCCATAGCGTATAAAATGTACCGTTCGACAGCAAAAATGCGCGTATTGAAACCTGAAGTTGACGAGTTAGCAAAAAAATTCCCCAAGAAGGAAGACGCAATGAAGAAACAGCAGGCAACCATGGAACTTTACCGAAAGGCGGGTGTGAATCCTATGGCCGGTTGTGTTCCAATGCTGCTGCAACTTCCTATCCTGCTGGCAATGTTCAGGTTTTTCCCTTCTTCCATTGAACTAAGACAGCAGCCATTCTTATGGGCTCACGACCTTTCCAGTTATGATTCCATATTTAACCTGCCTTTCAATATTCCTTTTTATGGAGATCATGTAAGCTTGTTTACCTTGCTGATGACAGTATCAACGATCATTTACACTTGGATGAACAACCAGATGATGGGGTCATCAACTACTCAAATGCCGGGAATGAAGACAATGATGTACCTTATGCCGGTAATGTTCCTTGGAATCTTCAATAATTATGCTTCAGCGCTGAGTTATTATTATCTGTTAGCTAATTTGTTCACATTCGGGCAGATGTATGTAATACGTCAAACTATTAATGAAGACAAAATTTATTCACAGCTACAGGAAAACAAGAAAAAGCCCGCGAAGAAGTCTGGATTTCAGAAAAGACTGGAAGATGCTGCCAGAAAAAGAGGATACAATCCCAACGCACGGAAAAAATAAATCTGCTTTCTCTTGTTGGGAGATTAATAACTGTTTTTTCTTTGATTTAACAAAGCCTCTTGGCCATCCACTGTCTTACGTTTGAATTATTCGGGCATAAGCTACAGGAGGCTGGATGCTTTCGTCAACCCTCAATTCAATTATCTGGCCGTATTCCTTGAGCATCCTGGATAACCTACCGTACTTCAAACCTTTTTTCCTGAGAATTGCCCCAATTTTAGCTAGGTTTGCCCAACCTGTATCATCAGCACACATTGAGATGGTCTCAATTAGGATTTCCTGTATCTGACCTTTATCCATATTCCTTTTATTTTATAATCCGACAAAAAATGAAGCGTGCTTTTAGATTATTAGAAATAACAGAATAAGAATAAACTTATTAAAGCTATTCAAAATTAGTTAAATAATATCGAAAAGTCAATAGGATTATAGCTGATTTTCAGGAAAATCCATTAAAATCTAAGAGAATTCTTCTGTTAGCTTTTTAGCGTACCTGGTGCTTGATTTTTCAGGATTGACTTATAAAGGCGGAGAACCTGCGGAAGGAGCATTTGCTTTTCGTCATTATATATTATGGCATCAGATAGTTTTCTTTTTTTTTCATCAGAATATTGGAATGACATCCTTTGGAGGATTTCGTCATCGGAAAGATTACTTCTCTCCCTAATCCTTTGCAAACATAATTCAAGCGGAGCTGTAACTGTAATCTTCCAATCGAGTAATTCGTAAAAACCACTTTCAAAAAGAAGGGCCGATTCGTAAATAGCCATAGGGTAATTTGAATTATTTGTGAACCAGGATTCTACCAGGAATTTGACTTTAGGATGAATGATCCTGTTAATCGTTTCGTTGGATGTTTTATCATTAAAAACAACATTAGATAATTTTCCGAAATCGATTCGATGATTATCATCCAGGATGTCGGAACCGAAAGCAGTGATGACTTCTCTGACAGTATCCGGGTTGCTGTAAAGGTTTTTCGCAGCCTGATCTGCATTAAAGACAGGAACGCCTAATACCTCAAATATTCTGGCTGCCGTGCTTTTCCCACTACCCATGATCCCGGTTAATCCTGCCTTTATCATTGCTTCATTATAATGAAATCAACATATTCAGGTTCTGCTTTAACCAATCGGATAAAAGACGGCATCTGGATTAGTTCTGTCTTTAATTTTCGCTGTTGACGTGATGCTTCATCGTATCGGACAGCAACCCTGAACTGGTTTTTATCGAGACGGCTATAATCTTTCATGGCGATGAGGAAAGTAATATGCACTTTTTCCGGAAAGGTCTTGATTCTGATTCCGGGTTCATTATGTATTATTTCTACCGCGACTTCCACGCTTGATTCAGTAAACTTCTCCACCGGAATTGTGACCTCGGTCATTTTATCGGAGTAGTTAATATATTCTTCATCAAAGGGCAGTTTGAGTGAAAGGCTAAACGTTGCGGTTTCATCGAGGTTGTCAACCGATTTTCTCTCTGTTTTGATTACTTTAATTGTATCGAGGATGGAAGCTGGTCCTTCGACCGTAATAAAGGCAGGATCAAGAATAAGGCTGTCATACTGGAGATATTGCTGGCGGAAATGCAGGTTTAGGTTTGGTTTGACAGGGATTTTGATGATTTTTTTTTGAGACAGGCTAAAAAACAAAGAATCCGGTGATATACCCGTTAACTGGAAAGGGTTTGGCAGCTGATTGGCCACATCCTGCTGGATTTGTCGTGACAAAAGGAAAAAATGCTGTTTCTTCTTGTCTTTTTTATAATTAATTCCTGAAATATCAATATAAAAAACCGGTTTTATGGTCATGTATTTCAGGGAGAATAAATCGGATCCTTTACCTTTGATTGTTGCAATGATCTTCTTTTGTTCCGGAAAAATGACTTTATCCTGAGGAACACCGGTGAATTCATACTTAAAGCTGACCGGCGCCACGTAGGTCTGGGAAAGTTTGATCAGGATCCAGATAATAACTGACAATACAAGACAAACCAATAAAACATATAATTGGTTCCTGAATCTTGCATCGGTCGGTTTCCTGGCCCTTTTTAAAAATCCAATGATGGATGGTTTCACATCCTGTGATTATGGTTTATTTGTTCTGATTCAATTGAGATGATGTATCCATGGCGATGGCGGATTTTTCGAAAGTCATCAATATCGGATTGCCTATGCCTACATCCAGTGTAACGGTAGTGTCTTTCACATCCGTAATTTTTCCGTGAATTCCACCTATGGTAACGACCTTGCTGCCTTTTTGAAGAGTTTCTCTGAATTTTTTCTGATCCTTGGATTTCTTCATTTGCGGCCGGATGAAGAATAGATAAAAGACTACTATGATCAGAAGTAGCGGGAGAAACTGCATAAATCCACCGCCTTCACCACCTTCGCCCTGAGGCATGAATAATAGAATGTTGAGTAGGTTGTTCATATTTAAATTATTATATGGTTATATGGTTATTTTTCTATCCTGCCTGTCCCGGCGTAAGCCGGGATCACCTCATCGATTCCGGTGTTATTACTTTTGCTTTAACTCTTAATGTTGTTAAGTTTGGTTGAGTATTTGCGAGAACATCAGCGGTTTTATTCTGAAATCCCAGTCTGCCTTCACTGTCAAATGTTATGGAAATAACTCCTTTTTCACCTGGTTTTATGGCATGCCTTGGGTATTCTGTTGCAGTGCAACCACAACTTGCGCTGACTTTTGCAATAATCAGATCGCTCTTGCCTGCGTTGGTGAAACGGAATGCATACGTCACTTTTTCTCCTTGTATCACATTCCCAAAGTCATGAGTAGTATCCAGGAATTCCAATACAGGAAGTTCATCCAGGTTGCTTTCACCGTTTGCTGTAATGGGATTGTTTATTACATCTGACGATATACTTTCATTTTCTCCCTGATTTCCGCAGGAAATTGTAAATACAACCAATACAGCAGCAAATATCCAGGTTAAACGCTTTTTCATGCTTGCAAATATATACAGAACTACTGATTTTTCTCTCTTCCGATGATCATTACAGACCCGTATTTTTCATCGTCATCAAAGTATCCTTTAAGCTTTATAACAAAATAATATGTTCCATCTTCCAAGCCTTTTCCGTCCCAATCGTTTTGATAATTAACAACTTCATAGACTTTTTTACCCCAGCGGTTATATATGACCATTTCATTGGAAACGAAATTTTCGAGTTTTTTAATCTCAAAATAATCGTTGATACCATCTCCGTTCGGAGTAAACACATTCGGTACTTTAAGTTCCAGTTCTTTGACGGGGACAATCAGCAGGAGGGAGTCCTGACAACCATCGATGGTTGTGTATTTGAAAAAAGCGTCGTAATTACCGGTACTTTGGTAATAATGAACGGGGGATGCAAGATCGGACTTGGTATTATCACCGAAGCTCCAGCTCCAGTCAGTAACTTCAATTGAATCTGCGGATTTATTTTCAAAGAAAAATATGGCTCGTGGGTTTGTGATATAAACGGTATCGGGTGTGTATTCTGCTTCTATTTCAGGCATGTCGAACAATTCCACCATATAGGATGTATCAAATCTGCATCCATACCCATCTTTAGCGATAATTCGGTACTGATCGTCGCATAACCCTATGGCATAACTGCTATCCCCGGGGTCAATTTTGGAAAACCATCGGTAGTGATAGGGTTCAGATCCACCGGAGGCTGTTGCCTTTACCTGACCTTTGCAATCGCCTCCGGGGCAAATAAGGTTAGGTTGCTCGAAGCTAAGATACATACGAGGAAATATAGGAAAGGTAATGCTGTCGAAGCAGAAGCTATTATTATGAATGGCTTTTAAAAAATATGTTGTTGAGTCTAGAATTATATCCTGTGTAAAAAAGCTTGTATCGCCTGTGCTCCAAACATAAGTGAGAAAATCGCTGTTCGGGCTGGCCAGAAGAAAGACCGTATCCTTATAGCAGAGCTTTTCCCCTTCCTGGATGATCTTTGAATTAATGAAATAGCAATCGGTGCTGAAGGTATTGGTTCCGTCGAAGACACTCACCGAGTATAAACCTGTTTCTTTAACAAAAATCACCTGGGCTTCGGAACCGGTATTCCAGGAATAGGTCACATAGCCGGGCCCGGCATCCAGTGCAACGCTATCGGTGTGACAGAAAAGGACAGTATCGGCCTGAAATACGTTGACAGTGTCGGAAAGTATGCCAGCCCTGGAAAACGAAGCATAACTTAAAATGATGAAGATCAGTATTCCTTTATACATGAACCGATGTTTAAATTCTAAAGTTAAAGGGGTGTAAAATTATTAAAAAAAATGTAACCCATTGGGATTATCCTGCAACTACTTACACCAAATAATGTGATATTCTTAAATTTATTGCCCTGAGATAGTAAATATCAGGACAAAAAGTCATATATTGTTTGCAGTAATGTGTCATAACGTCCTGAAATTTAAATATCCACTACCTGGCAGTATCTTTGAGGAAAGAGGCAACGTAAAAGATTGAAAGGAAAATTAATATTATGAACTTTAACAATTATACCATAAAATCCCAGGAAGCCATCCAGAAGGCACAGGAAATGGCCGCGGCGCATGAGCAGCAGGCTATTGAAACGACACATATACTTAAGGGTATTTTGTCGGCCGACGAGAATGTGGTTCCTTTTTTACTCAAGAAGTTAAATGTCGACCTCCCCATTATGAACCAGGCGCTTGACCGGATTATTGGTTCTTATCCGAAAGTGACGGGAGGTGAGCAATATTTGTCGAACGATGCTAGCAGGGCTTTGCAAAAGGCCCAGGCTTATATGAAGGAATTCAACGACGAATTCATTACGATAGAACACATCCTTTTGGGGATACTGGCAGGCAGTGATACGGCTGCCAAGCTTTTAAAAGACAGCGGTGTGACGGAGAAAGAGTTGAAGACAGCCATCAGGCAGTTACGAAAGGGATCCACGGTGAATTCACAGTCGGCGGAGGATGCATTCAACGCGTTAAATCGTTATGCCAGGAATCTGAATGACCTGGCCCGTTCAGGCAAGCTGGATCCTGTTATAGGCAGGGACGAGGAGATACGACGTATTCTTCAGATCTTATCCCGCAGGACCAAGAATAATCCCATCCTGATCGGAGAGCCGGGTACGGGTAAAACGGCTATTGCAGAAGGACTTGCACACCGGATCGTTAACGGTGATGTACCGGAGAACCTGAAGTCAAAGCTGGTTTTTTCTCTGGATATGGGCGCTTTGATCGCAGGAGCAAAATACAAGGGAGAGTTTGAAGAAAGGTTAAAGAGCGTTGTGAAAGAGGTAGTTGGCTCAGAGGGGGAGATTGTTTTATTCATTGATGAGATTCATACCTTAGTTGGAGCCGGTGGGGGAGAAGGGGCAATGGATGCAGCCAACATTCTGAAACCGGCACTGGCCAGAGGAGAATTACGCGCCATCGGTGCCACAACCTTAAAGGAATATCAGAAATACTTTGAAAAAGACAAAGCACTGGAACGTCGTTTTCAACCGGTGATGGTTGAAGAACCCGATATTCTGGATGCCATTTCCATACTTCGTGGATTAAAGGAACGATACGAAACACACCATCATGTAAGGATCAAGGATGAGGCTATCATAGCTGCTGTTGAATTGTCGCAGCGATACATAACCGACCGTTTTCTGCCCGATAAGGCCATTGACCTTATTGATGAAGCCGCTTCAAAACTCAGACTGGAAATAAACTCTCTTCCGGAGCCACTGGAAATTATAGAGAGAAGGATCAGGCAGCTTGAAATTGAAAGAGAAGCGATTAAAAAGGAAAATGACCAGGTTAAGCTGAAGGTCTTGAATGAAGAATTGGCCAACCTGAGTGAGGACAGGAATAAGTTAAAAGCCAAATGGCAGGAAGAGAAGGAGATAGTTGAAAACATCCAGAAGCGGAAAAAGGATATTGAGGATTATAAGATTGAGGCTGAAAGGGCTGAAAGGGAAGGGGATTTTGGCAGAGTAGCTGAGTTGCGATACGGGAAGATCAAGGAAGCAGAAGGTGATGTGGAAGCCTTCAAGTTAAAGTTGCAGGATACCCAGAAAGGCAGCCCCATGATTAACGAGGAAGTAAGTGCTGAGGAGATTGCCGAGATAGTATCTCGTTGGACAGGTATCCCGGTTTCGAAGATGTTGCAGAGCGAAAAAGAAAAATTATTGAATCTGGAAACGCAGTTGCATATGCGTGTTGTAGGCCAGGATGAAGCCATTGAGGCAGTTGCCGATGCCATTCGAAGGAGCAGGGCCGGATTGCAGGATGTCAGGAGACCCATTGGATCTTTCATTTTCCTGGGTACAACCGGTGTTGGTAAGACCGAGCTGGCTAAAGCCCTTGCTGAATTTCTGTTCGACAATGAGAACAACATGGTGAGGATAGATATGTCGGAATACCAGGAAAGACACAGCGTATCGAGGCTGATTGGAGCACCTCCGGGATATGTAGGATATGATGAAAGCGGTCAGCTGACTGAGGCAATACGAAGAAAACCATATAGCGTTGTGCTTTTGGATGAGATTGAAAAGGCTCATCCTGATGTTTTCAATATCCTGCTGCAGGTACTCGACGACGGGCGGCTCACCGACAACAAAGGCCGGACAGTGGATTTTAAGAACACCATTATTATAATGACCTCAAATATTGGCTCTCATATCATCCAGGAAAATATCAGCCGGATTAATGACAAGAACAAGGAAGAAATAATTAACCGGACCAGGGAGCAGGTTTTTGACCTTCTGAAAAAGACCATACGACCTGAATTTTTAAACAGGGTGGATGAGATCATCATGTTCAAACCGCTTACCCGCGACGAGATACAAAATATTGTGGAAATGCAGTTTAACCATGTGAAAAAGATGCTTGAGAAAAATGGAATCCATATTTCCATCACCAATGAGGCCATAGATCATATAGCCGGAGTAGGATTCGATCCGCAGTTTGGTGCAAGGCCTATCAAACGTGTTATTCAGCGTAACCTCCTGAATCAGCTATCAAAAATGATCCTTGCAGGAACCGTTAACCGTGATTCCGATATCCGCATTGACATTAAGGATGGGGAATTGGTGTTTGAAAATTAAGCAGATAATTCCCCAGCCCCCAACCCACATAATTTCACTCTTTTCTGTCAAATTTGATTTCATATTTTTATCTTTGCGATAAATTAACCTAATACAAATTGATATGAAAAAAGCAATGATTTTTTTCGTGGCTATGATGATAGCCTTTGGAGTATTCTCCCAGGAAATGGTTATTGAAGCTGTTGAGACGGGTGGAGGCGGCGGTCCGAAAATTATGGCCGGAGCTAAGTTTGGCCCTGTTTTTAAAAACCTGTATGGGAGTGATGTGGATGACAACAAGATGGGCATGGGATTTTTATTTGGGGTTCATGGGACTTATCAAATATCGGATCTGATCAGTGCACAGGTAGAACTTAACTATGAAGGCAAAGGGACCAAGTTCAAGTATTCAGGAGAAACAACAAAGTTAAGATTGGGTTATTTTACTATTCCATTCATGGCTCGGGGTGATTTTGAAGTAATGGATAAACTGAATGTTTTTGCCAACACGGGATTTTTTGTTGGATTTCTGATGGGAGTTAGAGTAGATGGTGATAAGGAAGTTACATACCAGGACTATATATATGATCCGAATAATCCTTTTGCGCCTCCCACAGTTGTCACAAAAACGGAAAAATACAAAGACAATTTCAAGACTATTGATTTTGGCTGGTTAATCGGAGGAGGAGCTTCCTATGAAATTATGGAGAACCTGAGAGTATTCTCCGACCTTCGGGTAAACCTTGGGTTTGTGAATATTCCCGATGCCGATAAGGATAACAAGATGAAGACATTTTCTTTTGTATGGGGATTCGGTGCAGCGTATGCACTACCGTTTTAGATCGAAGATCGCAGATCGAAGATCGGAGATCGAAGATCAAATCGTCGATCTCCGATCTCCGATCTGACATCTTCGATTACACATTAAATCTTATGTGCATAATATCGCCATCTTCCACTATATAGTTTTTACCTTCAACATAGAATTTTCCTTTTTCCTTGCAGGCGTGTTCTGATCCCAGAGCAATGAAGTCGTTGTATTTCATCACTTCGGCGCGGATGAAACCTCTTTCGAGGTCGCTGTGAATAACGCCGGCGGCCTGCGGTGCTTTCATGCCGATATGGATGGTCCATGCGCGTACTTCCTTAGGACCTGCGGTAAAAAACGATTGAAGGTTTAACAGTTTATAGGCGGATCTCACCAATTTATTTACGCCCGGTTCCTTTAATCCTGCATCGTCAAGAAACGCCATCCGGTCATCGTGGCTTTCCAACTCTGTGATTTCCGATTCAAGTTTGCCGGCAATGATCAATACTTCTGCATTTTCAGCCTTTACGACTTCCATGAACCTTTCTGTATAATGATTGCCGTTTATAGCGGAGGCATCGTCAACATTGCAAACATATAAAACCGGTTTATCAGAAAGCAGGAAAAGGTCTTTAACGGCTTTTCTGTCATCCTCGTCAAGGGGAACGCTTCTTGCCGATTGAAAGTTTTCGAGATGATCTTTGTATACCTGCAGTATCTCAAGTTCTTTTTTTGCATCTTTATCTCCGACTTTCGCCACTTTTTCTGTCCTTTGCATTTTTCTCTCTACCATTTCAAGGTCGCGTACCTGTAATTCCAGGTCAACGATTTCCTTGTCCCGCACCGGGTCAACGGAGCCTTCGATATGAGGCAGGTTAGGGTCGTCGAAGCAACGTAGCACATGGATCAGCGCATCGGTTTGCTGAATATCTCCGAGGAATTTGTTTCCCACGCCTTCTCCTTTACTTGCACCTTTAGCCAGTCCGGGAATATCAATGATTTCCATCGTAGCAGGAACTACTCTCGCAGATTTTATCAGCTTATCAATTGCAAAAAGCCGATCGTCGGTGACATTGACGGTTCCGATATTTGATTTAGTAGCACTGAAAGCAAAAGTGCTAGCCTGTGCTTTGGATGTTGAGATACAATTGAAGATAGTTGTTTTGCCGGTATTGGTAATACCTATGATACCACATTTCAAGGCCATGATATTGAAATTTGGCTGTAAAGATACTTAATCGCGGCTTTAAGGACTCCATTCTGAAGAGATAAATGAAGGTATTTTTTATTTCAAGAAATGTTTTGTACCTTTGCACGCCAATTTGCGAGGGCAATTGGGCACAGTAAACCTGTGAAAATCAAAAAAATGTTAAGTATTAACCCCTGGGCTTGTTGTATTGCCCTTGTATGCAACCGGCTCATACAAATTTACTTATTGAATGACTGAAAATCAGGAAAACGTTAACAGGGAAAACGAAAACGTAGAAGAAATTAATCCGCAGGCGGAAGTAAAGGCCGAAACCGGTGAGATTCAAGATTCAACGCTTGCAGAACCTGTTACAGAAGAAATTAGCACCCCTGTTGCAGAAACAGAACCTGAATCCGTTCCGGAACCTCAAAATGAAACCCCTGTTGTTGCTGAGAAAGCGGCACCCAAACCAGCCGATTTTGATTGGTCAACCATTGGCAAGAAACAGGAAGTTTATTCCAACGAAGAAAGAGAAAAGCTTGAAGCGATATATGATAAAACCCTGAGCTCTATTGCGGAGCATGAGGTTATTGAAGGTACCGTGGTCGGGCTGAATAACCGCGAGGTAGTTGTTAATATTGGATTTAAGTCAGATGGGGTGATCCCGTTGAATGAACTCCGCTATAAGCAAGATCTTAAAACCGGCGACAAAATCGAGGTATATGTTGAGAGCCAGGAAGATACAACTGGTCAGCTTGTGCTATCGCATAAAAAAGCCAGGATACTCAAATCGTGGGAGCGCGTTAACGAAGCTTTCGACAACGATATGATCATTCAGGGTTATGTAAAATGCAGGACCAAGGGTGGTTTGATCGTGGATGTTTTTGGAATCGAAGCATTCCTCCCGGGATCACAGATTGATGTTAAGCCCATCCGCGACTATGATATGTATGTTGACAAGACCATGGAATTCAAGGTAGTTAAGATCAACCAGGAATTTAAAAACGTGGTTGTATCGCATAAGGCACTGATCGAGGCAGAGCTTGAGCAGCAGAAAGCTGAGATTATGACCAAGCTGGAGAAAGGACAGGTTTTGGAAGGAACAGTCAAGAACATCACTTCATACGGTGTATTTGTTGACCTGGGCGGTGTTGATGGTCTTATCCATATTACTGATCTTTCCTGGGGCCGCATCAACCATCCGGAAGAGATCGTGCAGCTTGATGAGAAGATCAAGGTTGTTATTCTCGATTTTGACGACGAGAAAAAGCGTATTGCCCTTGGTCTGAAGCAACTTACACCTCATCCGTGGGATTCACTTGACCCGGATCTCAAGGTTGGTGATAAGGTAAAAGGTAAAGTTGTTGTGATTGCCGATTACGGCGCTTTTATCGAAATTGCTGCCGGTGTTGAGGGACTGATCCATGTTTCGGAAATGTCGTGGTCGCAACATCTGCGTACTGCACAGGATTTCCTTACTGTTGGCAACGAAGTAGAAGCTGTAATTTTAACTCTCGACAGGGAAGAAAGGAAAATGTCGCTGGGCATGAAGCAGCTTATCCCGGATCCATGGGAAAACATCATGGAAAAATATCCGAAGAATTCGAAGCACAAGGCTGTTGTCAGAAACTTCACCAATTTCGGTATTTTCGTTGAACTTGAAGAAGGTGTTGACGGGTTGATCCACATTTCCGACCTTTCATGGTCGAAGAAGATCAAACATCCGGCTGAATTTACAAAGATCGGGGAAGAGATCGATGTCATCGTGCTGGAAGTGGATGTTGAAAACCGCAGGCTCAGCCTCGGACATAAGCAGCTTGAAGAGAATCCCTGGGATGTATTCGAATCGATCTTTACCATCAACTCCATACACAAAGGAACAATTATCAGCACCAACGATAAGGGCGGTGTTGTATCCCTGCCCTACGGTGTGGAAGGTTTTGTTCCTAACCGCCATCTTGCCAAAGAAGATGGAACCAACGCCAGAGCTGATGAAAGCCTCGATTTTAAGGTGATAGAGTTTTCGAAAGATAACAAGAAGATCATCCTTTCACATTCAAAAACTTTCCAGGATAAGGCTGATACCGAGAAGTCACAGGAAACTGCGAAGATTAAAAACGCTCAGCGGGATTCCAAAAAGGCTGTGAAGAAGATACAGGATAATATCGAGAAAACGACCCTCGGAGATCTGGAAGCCCTTGCAAATCTGAAAGACGAAATGGAGCAGGAGGAAAAGAAATCAAAGAAATCCAAAGCTCCTGCGGAAGAACAGAATGATAACGAATAAAAAAAATCCTCCGAAAGGAGGATTTTTTTTCCCTTGTTTGTACTATAATGAAAACATTTGCAGTAACCGTTCTTGGAAGTGGCGCCGCAATACCTTTGCTGCAGAGGAACCCCAGTGCCCATCTGTTAAATATCCACGAAAACCTGTACCTGGTTGATTGTGCTGAAGGTACACAGTTGCAATTAAGGAAAAGCAGGGTCAGGATGCAACGCATTGACCATATTTTCATCTCTCATCTGCATGGGGATCATTATTTTGGTTTGCTTGGACTCATAACCTCTTTGCATTTGCTTGGCAGAACAAAGGAGTTGTATGTTTTCGCCCATGCAAAGCTAAAGGAGATCATCGACATCCACCTGGATGCCTCCAATACAGTTCTTCGTTATCCCATGCTTTTTCAGGAAATCAATCCTGAAAAGCATGAGATGATATTTGAAAACGATTCAGTCACCGTAGAATCATTTCCTTTGAACCATAATTTCCCGGTAAATGGTTTCCTTTTCAGGGAAAAGCCTGCCAGACCCAATATCCGTGCTGACTTCCTGGAAAACAGGCAACTATCGAATATTGAGCTGCAAAAGATTAAAAAAGGTGAAAACTATATTGATCCTGAAGGTAACATTTATTTTAATCAAGACATTACCACGCCACCACCACCTCCGCGATCCTATGCTTATTGTTCGGATACGGCTTATTATGAGCCTGTTATCCCTGTAATTAAGGGTGCAGACCTGTTATATCATGAGGCAACCTTTATGGAGGACAAGGCACAGGATGCCGCTGACAAATTCCACTCAACCGCCGCACAGGCAGCTACCATTGCCAAACTGGCCGGTGTGAAACGACTTATGATTGGTCATTATTCAGCCCGTTACAAAACACTGGGTGCTTTACTTAACGAAGCAAAAGCTGTTTTTCCGGAGACTATCCTTGCGGACGACGGAAAGGTTGTGATCGTGAATCAGGAAGAATAGGTTGCAGGTTGCAGGTTACAGGTTACAGGTTACAGGTAGCTGGGTGACTGGGTGCTGGGTTTCTAGATGCTGGAGGCTGGGGTACGAGGTGCAGCCTGTAACTTGCAACCTGCAACCTGCAACCTGCAACCTGAAACCTGTAACTATTTACGTAAGATTCAACGTTTATTTACGTTTGTTCAACGCTTCGTAGAGGATTTCGGCCGGGTGTTTGGCTTTGCGGCCGGTGCCGTCGTGGATTTGATGCCTGCAGCTGGTACCTGGAGCGGCAATGATGGTTTCGGCGTCGGTTTTTCTTACTTCAGGAAATAATACCAGTTCCCCGACTTTCATCGATAAGTCATAATGCTCCTTCTCAAAACCGAATGATCCGGCCATTCCGCAACATCCTGATTTTATCTCCACAACTTTATAGTTTTCAGGAATACTAAGCATAATATGAGTGGGCTTGGTCGATGCCAGGGATTTCTGGTAACAATGCCCGTGAAGTTTGATGTTGAGTGGAGCTTTTGTAAATTGATCCGCAGTTATATTTCCCTTTTCAAATTCGGATGCGATAAATTCATCTATCATGAAACAGTTCCCTGACAGATGTTCTGCTTTAACCCTGAGCTCCGGAGAAACAAGTTCCCGGTACTCATCGCGGAAAGTCAAAATTCCTGAAGGCTCAATTCCGATTAGGGGATTTTCCTTATTTATTTTCTCCGACAGCATGCGTACATTTTTTTCTGCGTACTTCTTAGCCTTTCTGACAAGGCCTTTTGACAGGTATGTCCTGCCACTTAATGTATGACCGGGTATTTCAACTTCATATCCCAGTTCGGTCAACAGTTTGATTGTTGTGATCCCGATGGCAGTATCATTATATTGGGTGAATTCATCGGCAAAAAGGAATACTTTGCCTTTTCGTTCACTGTTAACAATGAGCTTATTCCTGTTTTTTGCCATCCAGGCTCTGAGGGTAATTTTGTAAAGGGGGGGGATTGAGCGTCTTGGTGCAAATCCCAGAGCCTTTTTTATTATAGTTGATGTAAATGGGTTACCGGTAAAGAAATTAAATATTCCCGGCATGATCATCCCCAGTTTATTGATATTGGATATTTCTGCGATCAGTCTTGCCCGGAGGGGTACTCCATTGGCATCGTAGTAATGCTGCAGGAATTCGGCTTTGTATTTGGTGATGTCGACATTGGATGGACATTCAGATTTACATCCTTTACAACTCAGGCAGAGGTCCATCACATCGTAAATCTCTTTGTGATTAAAGGGATTGGATTTATCTGAGTTTGTCAGGAATTCACGAAGGATATTTGCTCTGGCGCGAGTTGTGGTATTTTCATCGCGGGTAGCCATAAAGCTCGGGCACATGGTACCTCCGATGACTTCAGATTTTCGGCAATCACCTGAACCGTTGCATTTTTCTGTAGCTCGCAGAACTCCCTGGTCTTTGGAGAAATCAAAAAATGTCACAATATCGCGGGTTTCCAGTCCGGGTTCGTACCGGAGCTTTGTCCGCATATCCGGTGTTGCGGTTATCTTTCCGGGGTTAAAAATATGGTGGGGGTCCCAGGCGTCCTTGATATTTTCCAGGAGGGCATAGTTTTTTTCACCAACCATAAGGGGAATGAACTCACCTCTGAGCCTGCCATCACCGTGTTCGCCGCTTAGCGAACCTTTGTATTTCTTGACCAGCCTTGCGGTTTCTTCTGCGATGATTCTGTAAAGTTCAACATCATCACGATTTTTTAAATTAAGCACCGGCCGGAGGTGAAGTTCTCCTGTGGCGATATGTGCGTGATAAACACATTCGAGCTTATATTTCTCCAGGAGCCGGCTGAAATCATCCATATAATCTGGCAGGACTTCAGGGTGCACGGCTGTGTCTTCTATCACTGAAACAGGTTTAGCGTCCCCGGGCATGTTAGAAAGCACGCCCAGTCCTGCTTTCCGGAGGTTCCATACTTTGCTGATGTCTTTCCCGGAGATTAGCGGAAAATGGTATCCCATTCCGGCAGAGCGCATCTCCTTTTCCATAGCTTCCGCACGCAGGGTGATTTCCTCCTCGCTTTCCCCTGTAAATTCTATAATAAGGATGGCTGCAGGATCTCCTGAAATAAAAAAGCGGTTATCCCTCAGTCCGATATTTTGTTCGGTAAGTCTGAGGATGGTTTGGTCCATCAACTCAACCGCAGCGGGTTTATGCTTCAGGGCGATAAGGTTTCCCTGGAAGGCTTGTGGCAGGCTTTCAAAATGCACGCAAACCAATCCTGTGTAACGCGGGGGTAGCGACACTACGTTGAGCTTGATTTCCGTGATGAAGGCAAGGGTCCCCTCTGAACCGGCAATAAGCTTAGCGAAGTTGAAAGGTTCTCCAGCTTTGGTAAAAGGCTCTGAATTGAGGAGGAGGTCAATGGAATAGCCGGTATTTCTTCGGTGAACACGCGGGTCAGGATATTCTTTGATGATTTCCTCCCGGTTGCCCGGATCGGTGAGTACCTCATGAATATTCCTGTATATCTGAGCCTCCAGGGTTTGTTCCTTCATTTTTTCCAGGAACTGATCTTTGCTGATGGGGCCAAATTCGGCTTCGGTGCCATCGCTCAGGATGGCGTTTACAGATATTGTATGGTCACGT
>JAHJRE010000001.1 GCA_018831055.1 Bacteroidota bacterium | reverse complement strand
TTCATAATTTTGTTGTGAAAGAATTAACGAAACAAACACCTCAAAGATATGAGCATTGAAGAAATGAAAAAAGCCCATAAACTACTGAAAGAGTGGTCGTACGAGTGGAAACCATTATGGAGGGGATACACAGATCAAACCCTGTACATTAATATATCGGATAATGAGATCCGCGCCAAAGAGGTTCCTCCATTGATGAAGGAAAAATTCATCGGGGGTAAGGGGTATGGCTTACGTCTTTTGTGGGATGGAACCCGGCCTGAAACAAAGTGGGACGATCCGGATAATGAGATCAACATATCTTCCGGGCCAATTGGGGGGATTACGCAATATTCAGGCACAGGAAAATCGATTTGTGTAAGTATTTCTCCGCAGACCGATTCGGTGATGGATTCGAATGTGGGTGGATTTTTTGGGCCTTACCTGAAATTTGCAGGGTTTGATGCATTGGAATTACAGGGAAAGGCAACAAATGAGATAATTATTTTCATTGATGGGATAAACCACAAGGTGCAAATCATGGAAGCTCCGCTGGAACCACGCGACAGTCATGAGCTTGCAGAGATACTCACGGAGATGTTTGCCGACGATGAGAAGGACAAGAAGAATGTTGCCGTAGTTTCGTCCGGTGCTGCAGCAGATCATTCTCTGATTGGCATGTTGAATTTCAGTTTTTACGACTCAAAGCGTAAACTGGTCAGGTTGAAACAGGCAGGAAGGGGAGGCATAGGAACGGTTTTCCGCAACAAGAAGGTTAAGGCTATTGTCGCAAAGATTCCGGGGGTCAAAGGGAATCTCAATAATGTTGCCGATCTTGAGTCAATTATGGAAAGGGGCAGACGCTTCAACAAGGAAATGCGTGATC
The DNA here is from genome assembly GCA_018831055.1 of Bacteroidota bacterium. NCBI lineage: Bacteria > Pseudomonadati > Bacteroidota > Bacteroidota bacterium. The sequence goes on along the minus strand of JAHJRE010000001.1, from coordinate 4,462 downwards.
TTGATGATTCACAGGCAGAGATGAGGACTAAAGGAACGGCTCACCTGGTAAACATCATGAACGACTACGACCTTTTGCCTGTACACAACTATAAATACGGAAGCCATCCTGAGGCCGATGCCATCCACTCGGAAGTATGGAAGGAACGGTTCACACAGGGCATCCCCGACGGGTGCTGGATAGGCTGTAATATGGCCTGTGCCAAAGGTGTAGATAATTATGAATTGCGCACCGGGCCCTACAAAGGCCAAAAGGTGATTGTCGACGGGCCGGAATACGAAAATGCCGGCGGGCTGGGATCCAATTGCGGGATCTTCAATCCGGATTATATCATTGAGGCTAATTTTTACTGTGATACATACGGAATTTGCACAATTACCTGGGGTACCCTGCTGGCGTTTGTCATGGAGTGTTATGAAAACGGTATCCTGAATGAAGAGAGGACAGGAGGGCTGAAGTTAAACTTCGGTAATACCGATTCTGCCATGGAATTGCTGCATCAGCTTGCCCGCGGGGAAGGTTTTGGATTGATAGCCGGCATGGGTGTAAGGAAAATGAAGGAAATGTTCATTCAGAAAGGCTGGGGTGATCCTGGTTTCCTTCAGGATATTGCCATGGAAAACAAAGGGCTTGAATACTCGGAATATGTATCCAAGGAATCCCTGGCGCAACAGGGAGGATTTGCCATGACCAATAAAGGCCCGCAGCATGATGAAGCCTGGCTGATCTTTATGGATATGGTGAATAATCAGATTCCGACCTTTGAGGATAAAGCTGAGGCCTTGCATTATTTCCCGATGTTCAGAACCTGGTTCGGACTGGTAGGCTTATGCAAACTACCCTGGAATGATGTTGAACCTGCCGACAATGCAGAACAATCTGAGCCGGCCAAAGTGCCTGAGCATGTTGACAACTACGTAACCATTTACAAAGCTGTTACGGGGAAAGATTTTGACAAGCACGAAATGATAACTCAATCGGAAAGGGTTTATAATTTCCAACGCATTTTCAATCTTCGCAGGGGATTTGGTATCAGGAAATACGACCAGCAGCCCTTCAGGGCAGCAGGACCGGTAACCGTTGAAGAATATGAATCAAGGGCTGACCGTTACGACAAACAGCTAAAGGAAAAAATTGGATACAATCCTGAAGGCAAGAGTACCGGGGAAAAAATGAAGGTATTGAGGGATTACCGGGAGGATCAGTATCAAAAGCTTTTGGATGCTGTGTATTTCAGGAGGGGCTGGACCCGCAACGGGGTTCCAAAAATCTCACACCTGAAAAGAATTGGGATGGATCTGCCTGAGCTGATTGAGATGGTAAACCCTCATCAGGAAGATTAATATTTTCTATTCTTACTTCGCTTTTCAGCCGGTATGCGTATCTTCGCATCTCGAAAATAAAACTATGGGAAAACGTGGAAAGGCCGACAGGCAAACTGTTTTGATGAATTATAAACTGTGGTTAACCTCCCTTACCGGTAATGGCAGGATTGGAGATGGTACATTTTTCATCCTGCATTGCCTGAAGGAGAATCCAGATTTATTTTCAGCAGCCGAAAAGCTTGGATTTAGCTATAAACAGGCAAAGGAACTTATCCGTGAAGCGGAATCGATAACAGGTTATGCAATAACTGAATGTCGGAAAGGAGCATCTGCCCAGGAATTTACTCATCTCACTCCCGCCGGGGAAAAGCTCCTGGAAGCCTACCAATCGCTTAACACAGAGTTTGATGAAAATTTCGAAAATGCTTTCCGTGAGTATAAAGCAAGGGCAAAATCCTGAAAAACAGCAATCGTTTTATCGTCTCAACTCGAAATTCTCACCCAGGTAAACTTTTCTCACATGTTCATCCATTGCGAGTTCCTCTGATGTACCTGATTTCAGGATAGCGCCTTCGAAAAGCAGGTATGCTCTGTCGGTTATGGAAAGTGTTTCGTGAACATTATGGTCGGTAATAAGCACGCCGATGTTTTTATCCTTGAGGGTAGAGACAATGCTCTGAATGTCTTCGACGGCGATAGGATCTACACCGGCAAAAGGCTCATCGAGGAGGATGAATTTGGGGTTGACAGCCAGGGCGCGGGCAATTTCCGTTCGCCGCCTTTCTCCACCCGAGAGTTGTATTCCGAGGCTTTTCCTGACATGCCCCAGGCCAAATTCGTCGATCAGGCTTTCCAGCCTTTCTTTTTGTTCATCTTTTGTATAGCTGGTGAATTCAAGAACAGCCCTGATATTATTCTCAACACTGAGTTTGCGGAAAACGGAAGCCTCCTGGGCCAGGTATCCGATACCAATCTGAGCTCTCTTATACATAGGAAATTCAGTGATATCCTGTTCTTCGAGAAAAACTCTTCCGGATAAAGGCTTGATCAAACCAACGATCATGTAGAATGAAGTAGTTTTCCCTGCACCGTTCGGGCCGAGGAGTCCGACTATCTCTCCCTGGCTCACCTGGAAGGAAACATCACGGACCACCGTCCTTCTGCCATACTTTTTTACCAGGTTTTCTGTCCGTAAAATCATAAACCAAAAATACTTAAAATGAAAACCAGAACGATAAAAACAAAGCAAAATTATCGCCATTCGATTCTTCCCGGTGAGTAAGACGCCAGATAGCATCAACTCTAAAAATCTTAAAAATATTCTCAATCCCGACACCGGCTTCATAATAAGGCTTTTCGAGATCACTCAGGACACCGGGAAACTCAGAATAGTTTTTATTTTCATCGGAAAGATTGCCGATGACCCCACGTGCATGGGCGACCGTCCTCCATTTCAGTTTGCGCATCAGCGGAATTTTATTCAGGATGAGACCATCGAAATGGTGTGTATAATAAAGGCTGATATAGGCATCGGTGAGAAACTCATAATAATTCATCAGATTATAGGCATATTCATCGAAGAGGAAAGTCTCATTACCCGGAAGCATTTTCAGGAGAGGATAAGGCAGGGTACCCCAAATTCTTCCGGTTTCAAAGATATATTTCGACCAACCAAAAGAAAACAGGTTAAACCATTGGCGAACCCCAAGCTGAAGACGGTGATATTCATATTCCCCGTTAAGCAAGCCTGGTATTCCATAGCCATAGGATAGGGAAAGTACGGGATAGTTTGTTCCGAGGCTGATACGTTCAAACTCCCCCATCACAAATTTCTCCTTATAGGCAAAACGCGTATCCAGCCTAACCTCTGAAGTAATCAGGGAACTTTTAACCGTTGTAGTACCATTTTCATAGATTACAAAACGGGTATCGCCCACCGGGTAAACCCTTCTGTGAATAAGATTCAATGTGTTGGAGAATCCCGGGAACCACTCATGCTCATAATAGGTGTCAAATTCCTGCACCATTGATAGTTTATTGGCCGGGTTTCTCCTGAAAAAGGATGAGAAAAGATTATCCTCGCTAAAGGCATTAATACTGCTACCTAATTGTTCAATATCGTATGTATATTCGGCAGAAAATCCCCTTCGTGGATTTTTGGAATAGAGGTACAGGAAACCCAGGTTGTATTTGAACTGATCGTCAGCTGTTCCATAAGCCAGATGTCCTGTAAGCATTAGTTTAGTGGAAAACTTGTTGCTGGTCCGGCCTCCCAGTCGAAGCCGCAAACCTTCAATCTCATTATAGCTTGCCATCTTGTAATAAGGGCCGATCTCTACATTGCCCCATTTCAGGTATCCGTTAAATGCCATATAAAAGAAATCGACATAGCTTCTAAAAAGCGGGACATTCTTGATTGAATCCACCATCTCATAAATACCTTCTTCCTTTTCAGAAAGGTCTTCATGACGGGCATCGGACCAGAATTCATCGTCTTTACTTCTTGCATCCTCCTTCACCACAACATCAACAGGTACATTATAGAATTGCTTTTCCTTTGGTTGGTTAAAAACAAAGTCTTTATACATGGTCGTTCTGTGGCCAAAAAAGCCAACAGTTCGTTTCGAGTTTTCTATTACATTGAAGTCCACCACAATATAATCCTTTGTGATCATCCATTGTTTCCCATCTACCCTGTCGAATTCCTGTCGTATACCAAGTTCATTGACAAAATTCAGGTTGGCATCGTCGGCTATGGTCATTTCCACTTTTTTGACCGCAAAAGTGGTATCATGGATCCACATTTCTCCTGTGAATGTCAGTTCCTGTTTCCTGCGGGGCTTGAACATCATCTGGTAGCACCACTTATTACCAATATAGGCGCTGTCGATCAGGTAATATTTATAATAACCCAGTCCGAAATTCGCAATTGGGCTAACGAAGTTCTTTTCAAAAAGGGTAATGTAATTATCATAAATATTCACATTCTGGTAGAGGTCTCCCAGGAATTGTGTTATGCTTTCATTCTCCACGCCGGATATTTTTGATGCTTTGATCACTTCAACCTTTCCGGGAGGATCTGAACTGTAGTAGAAATCCGATAATGTTTCTGTAAGGAAGATCGGAAGGTAAGCCTT